>JBHIVS010000037.1:0-14543 GCA_041987885.1 Pseudobdellovibrionaceae bacterium
AGTCCTTATGTTGCACTCCTCGCCCCGATAGGGGCTAACCGAGAGCTGGTAAAAACTATTGTGATTCGCTATTTTCCAAAGGTCGATCTGTTAATCAGCGCCGCGAATGAAGACTCCCAAGTAGAAGTGGGTCCTCTCGCAAGGATGTTAGCAATTACCAAGTAATAACAGCTCGACCATTTCCACCAGCAGTTGGAGGACAAGCACTGCCCCCTGCCCCCCAACGGCCAAATGCTCCAGGTGCGCCACTGGTATACTGACAAACTCCATATCCTGATTTGCTACCTACAGGAGGGCCAGCACCAGTATGGGTCATAAACTTACTATTCGCTCCCGGAAATCCATTCATCCCCAACCGTCCCTTCCCCAAACCACCACCTCCATGTTGGAAACCGGCCGTTTTACCACCTATTTCTCCCCCTCCTGCCGTCAAGAGATTCGAAAATGTAGAATCTTCCCCATCACTATACGTGTCACCCGATCCCACACCCACAAAATAGGAACTTCCTGGTTTTACATCGAAAAGATCAGCGCTATATCCACCACTGCCACCTCCGTAAGAATTACCGGTAAGGTCGTAATCCCAACCTGCGGCTCCACCACCCCAAAGCTCTACCTTGATTCGAGTTACACCCGATGGCACTTTAAATACGTAATTCCCCGGCGTAGAATAAACCTGCATCCCGATAGGAAGTCCAGAGTTGGCTGCCAAGGCACCGGCCGCATTCACCGTCGAACATGAGGTCACTTTTCTTAAAGAACTCGAAGGTGGTTCCGTCGGAATTTGACTGGTTGCAAAGTTGAGCGGAAACAACAGTGCCGGTAACGCGCGACCATTTGCATCTTTATTCTCAACATCAACTTTTAGGTTCGCCATATACTGACTTGGAGCACCCGCAGGATCCGGACGATTTATATTTATAAGTGACACACTTTTTACACGAAAATATTTATAATCGTTGTCATTGCCCGACTGAAAAAGTTTTGGAGGATTTGGGTTCGAGCCATTGGGACAAAAGCTAAATACAGCACCGACAGAAATATCAGTCGAGCTACCCTCTTGAATATTAAAATCTGCAACTGATGAATTGCCAATTGGACAACACCCGGAACTGTTCATCAGTGTCATCGTGAGGAGATTGCGAAAATCAATGGCCTCTTGCTTCGTTTCGATAGCTCGAATCTGTCTATGCTGATCAACCATCACCTGAGCCATGACCCCCGCTAAGAGGGCAACGAGCCCGATAGAAACCAACACTTGTACAAGAGACTGACCTTTTCTATTCAAAATCACGCATTCCCCTTTCCATTTCTTATCGGGCCACCCTCACAATTTCTGGATAGATTACACTGTAATTCCAGTCCATTTTTTTGGCTCTTTTTTATTTTCTGGGTAAATCAATAGGTTCGATTTAAAAACGAAATTATCAACATGAGATTTCTTATTTTGGGATTTCTAAAAACTAGACTTGAGTCCTGATTGAATTGCTGGACTACAAACAAAAATGCCCATGAGCATTTCCATTGGTAGAAGTTGATTACCACATCAAAACTACAGGAAAAACATCATGAGCTTTAAGGCTAAGAAAAATAAAGGCATGATGAAAGCTTCAAATTACTAGGGAATGGCTCCATAAGGCTCTTGTTAATAATGAATTTTGTCGGAAATATTATGTTTTACGACCGACGAATCGCCGGTAACTCTCGATACAGGTAAAATAAACAGGTTTTTTTAGTGACTTTAAAATCTTGGGTAGACAAATCCATTACGTGGGTAATCTACCACGTCGACTCTCTCTGATCATAATCGTCTGGAAACTCCGAAGGATATGGCGGGCCACGACCAAGAGTAATTTCCAAAGGATAAAAAGTCGTCACCTCGCCTAGACTTTCGATAATCTTTTTAACTACGCTTTTGTCCTTAATGGCCGCGATCTGTTCCATTCTACCTGCGCACTTAGGACAAACGGTAACATCGATTTCAAAGACTCGCTTAAGCATTTCAGCCCAACGAAGGCGCTCATGCTTTACCTTTTCTGGTAAGTCGCTATTACAGATCTCAGCACACTTTTTCTGCGCCGATTTATTCTTAATAATAGACTTTCGATCCTTGAAGTTCGGGGCAAAACAGCCCGAGTACCGAATCATATTCATCCGCGGCGGCGGAATTAGCGCCACTAATCGCGCAATGAAATCCAATGGCGAAAAACTGACATGGGTTGTCCCGTCCCGCCATGGGGATTTCATTTTATACAACAACTGATTCGGAAATGATTCCGTCAGCCTCTCCATAGCTAGGGGGCCGCGGGCCATATAACGAATAAGACGCTCCAATTTTTTTCGATCACTTCCTGCGATCCATACCCGCGCATTTAGACTAAAGCCGCCTACATTGGCCGAATATGGATCGCGCCCCTCTGGGTCTACTTCGATATTTTTTGCCCCAAACCTGCGAATTCCCTTCCCTGCTCGTTCGCCGAAGCCAGATTTATTTGCAACAGACATTGACGCAAGCTCACCAAGACCTTCTTCATCAAAGCTTTCTTGAAAGTCTTCATTAAGGCCAATTTTTTCAACGCACCTTAACACTTTCTTTTGAATCTTTGCTGCTAATTGAGTTAGCTCTTCCAGAGATGGCGAGGACTGCCTGCAAAATACATAGCCATCGTCGGATTCCAGGAATACGCCATCCGGGAAAAGCGTATGAAAGTGGATATTTAAATTCAGTGCGGATCCAAATCTTTGGATAAAGGTCACTGCGCCCGTTTGAACTTTCCCAAGACCGTTTTTTTTGGCTTTCTTCTTTTGAAAAGAACCAATGGTGTGATGAAATATTTTGAGTGCAGCGTTCGTAAGCTCTTGATTGCGCGCCATCAAAAAGCGAAGTTTGTAGGGAAACGACAAAACCCACTGCCGATAGGGAATTTCTGGCAATACCACATCGACCAAATGAGCGGCCTCATTGTTCATTCGTTTAGCGCAACAACTCGGACAGAACCCCCTTTTTTTGCAAGAAAATGGCACAACACCTGAGTGCCGACAATGATAGCAGTAGGTCCGAATAAATCCATATTCTGGAATGCCACATTCTAAGAATTTTGTGACTTCATCCTGGATAAAAAGTGGCAGGACTTTGCCGACCTTCTTCTGCTCCTGAACAAATGTTGGCCAGTAGGACTCCACCGTCCGGTAAAGCAAACTCATCTCCGGGCGTCGGCGCTGGTACTTTAGCGGATAAGTTTGATGAAGGGATGCCACCATATCGGTGACTAGCGTGCAAAGCTATGACCAGTCTTACAAACTTCAATCTATATCTCCAAATCCTCTATTTTTGTCGTGGAGTTTCTAATCGCCGATGTATATTCCGTCCGGCGTTTATTCAGCTCGTCGTTCAAAGCAAGAGTTTTCATATCAGAAATACAAGGTGCTTTTACCTTCGTTTGCTCCTGAGGGACATGAGGAATCTCAATCATCTTTACATGAACTGTTCCAAAGCGACTGGGCTTTTTGGCAGCATAAATCACTTCACCCACGTTTAGATTTCTAAAAACATTTGGATGATAAATAAACTCATGCACAAGCTTCTTGGTCCCCATGCCGGTATTATCATCGCCAAATATCCACTCTTTGGTTTGTTTGGTCTTTTCATAAGATTCTTTAGTGCCAACTACCGACGCCAAAATATCGCAGGTTTCTGGGTCCTTCTGAACAAATGAAAACATAGTCTCCGTTGAGTCCATGATCTGGGACTTCACAGTTGGATCCTTAAAGTCACCAAGGGACTGATGGGCAATGACCACACCTATTCCTGAGCCTCGGCATCGGTTTAAAAAGCCTACAAAGGTTTTTGCCATGTCCTCCGTGGAGACAATGTCTGCGAATTCATCAACCAACACCGTAAACCGTGGTCTTTCATCTTCAGGGATGTTTGTCACAATAGCACCACTTGCTGAGCGCAGGTCCGCAAGTAAAAGTCGACCAAACTTTTTGGCTGACTCATTGTAAGTCTGCCCGTCAAGGTTCACTAAAATGACTTTTTTTTCCATAATGGCAGAAAAAACATCCAAAGTTTTGTCGGCTTTAAAGATGCTTCCGAACTCAGCCTTCACTAAAAGGGTCAGCTCAGTTTTTAAGCTCTCAAGGTCTTTTGCAAAGTCCTTACTAAACCCAGCTGCAAGGCTTTGAATGTCGGCCCGTATTGAAGCCTCATCTACCTGCTCCGCTAAAAGAGTTACACCCTGAACGGTAGACATTGCTACGAGCAAATCCTCAAGATTAGAGACCATCCCTTTTTGGTCTCTTAAATACACTAAGCCCCTTAAAACCGTAAGAAGAGTTCTTTCCGATACTTTCTTGTAATATGGCTCACTCCACTCAATGGCCCCGATGATCTTATCTTTAAGCTCTGTCGCGTTCCCCAAAAGTAAAGGATTATAGCCGTAAGAGCTTTCCGGGTGACTAAGATCGATCAGAACAAAATCCTGCTCTCTAGACGCCATCTTGCAAAGACTCTTAAAGTCCTCTCGGACCTTGTAGTCAGCCTTTAGGTCGAGCATCAAAAGCCCCTCACCTTGCATAATTTGGTGAGCGTAGATGTTCTTTAAAAGAACCGATTTCCCAACTCCTGGCTGCCCCAGGATATGGATGTGATGGTTAATATCACGCCAAGAAAGCTTTAAAGGCATTCTTTTGGGATGAGTAAGCCTCCCGATTTCAATTTCATTTCCCCGCATGGAATCTACAAGGTTAACGGCCGCAGGATCTTTTTCACCCAAATGGAACAAAAAGTGATACCAATAGACAGCCAGATAACTCCCAGCTACGGCAATCGCCACCAGTTTTAAAGACGGTGTCGGCGCTAGATTATTTGCGTATCTGAATAAAAACTCCGAGAGCAATAGACCCGACAGAAGAACAAAACCCCTTATGGCAAGCCCATGAGGCTCAAGCTTAATGTTAAATATGGCCCCCGTTATACCGGCCACAAGTGCGGTCACTGTAATTTTTAAAATCTTAAAAGGCCAAAACAAGAACAGCGTGAGGTTTCTAACGCCGTTATAAAGAGCAAACGACGGGCCTTTCATATTTAACAAATACCACCCGCCAGGCACTAACAGGAAATACGCAAAAGCCCCCTTTGCCACCAAAGGCGTTGCTAAAATCCCTGTAACCTTTTTGGCAACACTTCCGTCCTCAATCAGCGTCGGGATGATTTCGCGCAAATATCCCCAGCCCGCAAACGTAATAAAAAACCCACTGGCTAAAATGATTCCCGAACGGATCCACTTGCGCTCCTCTTTTTCATAAAATGAGGCATAGCTTAAGTAAGCAAAGATCATGGAAAAAATCATCACCGGCAGGAATGTTAAAAGCACAACTCCACCAAGCAGCATAAAAATCAATTGGGGCAAAGTGTCTTCTTGTGGATTCGGTTTGCTATTACTTTGTGACATCGAGGTCCCCTTTGCCTTTCCCGAAAAGTTCGTCTCTGGACTGCACCACGAACTTATTTGGAATGAGGTCGGTCATTTTTTTGATTTTGTTTTTTAGGTTTTCCGTTGAAGCAATGAACAAACACGCCTCAAAAACTGGATCCTTCTCGGTCATAAGCGCGTTAAGGCGGAACACCTTTTCTCGCAGTTGATTTTCAGATTTTGGTTTATTCTCATACTCAAAGGCGCATACTTTGCCGTGCTTAGAAGTAAAAATGGCGTCCGGCATGAAGTCCCTTTGCAGCCTTCCGGTGGCAGCCTCGGCCTGAGATTTTAGCAACTTTTCTGATCTCCAGTTGGACGCTCGGCCTTGTTTTTCAAGTTCCAAGCGGGACTTTAAAACGCCAAGATCATGCTCAAAAGTGACCACACTGAGCTTTGAAACTGGGTTTGGTAAGGAAAGGCCTAGAGAGACTTGGTCTCTCGGGCTAGACAACTTGGTCAGCTCTCGGTGACCTTTTGGCGTGGTCAGATAGAACTTTTTGGCCGTCCCGGAAAGCAAATTTACTGAACGCAAAAACCCAACAGCCTCTAACTTTTGGATCCTTTTTCTTGCCGCAAACATATCCTGACTTTTTGCATCAAAGAACTTTTGATTTAAATTTTCAACATCCGCAAACTTCATTTCCAAACAAAACCTTAAGATCTCTAAATCCCTTTTTTGAACCCAGATCCCTTCATCCCTTTTAACAACTTCTATCATTTCAAATTCCCCAATCCTGATCTCAAGTACCCTACTAGTACCCGGCCCCCACACCCAACTCATCAGTCAATTAATCTACTTAACCACCCTGAGCTAAGCCGCCCGCTTTTACTCCTGAGTACCCGCACGTTGTGTGTGGGTACTCAGGAGTAAAAGCGGGCGGCGCGTATTTTATTAAATAACTAGTTTAAAAGATCTTTTTTAAATTTTACCCCTCTAAGACCCCCTCCAACTACCTAGAGGGGTATTTGGATCAGGTTTCTACCTAATTTCAAAGTGGTTGTGCAATAAAAATAGGCAGAATAACTTGGCGAGTTGGTTCGCAAATTCGATACTAAAATTTGCCGGAATTCAAAAAACGCACGAGGATTCGTTTTAAGGTGCGTTTGTTGCTCGACGAATGGTTGTGGTGCGGTAGTGGTATAAAAACTTAACCTGGAGGCGTTTAAGCATTAACGCGGTCTTTAGAAAAGATACCTTTGGGTGGCTTTGATGGTTTATGAAAAAGGGAACTCCATTCCCTTGAACTCTTGGCAACCCACATTTCGCATCGCGAAATGTGGGTTCAATTTAAGCGGCCTTGAATTTGGCAATAGTAAGTTCCATACCTGATTTTGAAGCTTCCTGAGCTAGGCCAAGAAGCCTTCTTGAAGTTTCTTCTTCAAGATACTGCTCGCCACAGTTCTCACAAACTCGCGCAGGAACATCTTTAAACACAAATGTTTTTCCATTTTGTTCCAAAGTAACCGTAACTGTTTGATTAACAGTTTGACCATTTTTGCAGATTACACATTTCATTTTTGTCTCCGAGTCTTAAAGTTATTGTCCCAAAGGTGTGGGTCTGGCTCATAGACCGTGATTATAATTATCTCTTTGTCTGCATCGTTCACAGCCGCAACTACATGAAGGTTCTTTAAGCCAAATTTTCCTAAAATCAATTTACTTGGGTATGGAGTATCGTTCTCATAATTTTCAATGACTTCGCCCTTTTCAACCACGAATCGAACTTCCTCTTCGCTAATGCTACGAGAAAACATTCTTTGTAGTGCATGAATGCGAAAAATTAATTTAAACATTGAGCGTACCTGTTCTAAATTCTTCAAACGCCATCTTCTCTAAAAGATCTTGGTTCTTAACGAATCCTTTGTGCTTCTCTCTCACTTCTTCCAGGAAGTTTGGATTTTTAACTAGAAACTCTCGAAATTGAATTTGTAACTTAGTCTCAGCTAACTTCTTTTGGCTTTCTTCTGCTTGCTGGATTCTGGCAAGTTCAGCATCGAGTTCTTTCTGCAAGGACTCTGAATACTTTTGGCTAATGTACTCCCTACCCGTCCCGAGAACCCCAAAAAGAATGTTAGCAAGACTTCCAGTCTTCCCATGCTCAACATCAAAGCTTAAGGCAGCAAGACTTCGTTCAACAACTTCCTGGGTGGCTTTGCCGGAACTAATCAGGTTTTGAAGATTGGTTGACGAAATTCCAAAACGACGGAGGTTTTCCGGAAGTTCTATTGTATTAGTAATTATATTTAAATTATTACTACTACTATAAGGCGGTTCTGAACTAGGTTCTGAACTAGGTTTGGAACTAGGTTTGGACGAGATTTGAACTAGATTTGAACTAGATTTGAACCATGTTTCGTTTAAAGTCATCTGTTGATAGACCCATTCAGGCAACTCGTATCGTGTCCATCCTGTCCTACCAGACTTCGCTTCTGCGATAAGTAGAAAATCAGCTTTAACGAGACGCTTAACAGCTGTCCTAAGCCCTTCTAGAGAGGATTCTAAGCGTTTTGCTAATAAGGCTCCATTTAGAGGAGGCGAGATTTTTGATCTAGAAATTTGCCCCTCTTCATAAAGAAAAATCAGCAGTTTCTGTTGAATAGGGCTAAGCATATGAAAATCAAACTTTTGAACTAGATTTGAACTAGATTTGACCGAGGTTTGAACTATAAACGCACCGGATTTAGAACTAGGTTTGAACGACATTTGTTGTTTGGAAGTGGTTTTATCCAATAATTCTGAACTAGATTTGACCGAGGTTTGAACTATATTTGAACTATGTTCTGAACTAGATTTGACCGAGGTTTGAACTATATTTGAACTATGTTCTGTGGTGGCTGGCGAAAACGCCACCGGCTGCGACGAGGTCTCTTCGTCATCAAGTAACCTTAAAAAATCATCTGTGGAGGTTTTTTTCTTGGACATTAGATTATTCCAATAAGGTTTTCAGTGAGATTTTTATATCCCTCAGCAGCTCTAGATTCTGCGAAGTCATAAATGAGTTGCTTCTTAATTTGAGCTTTCTTAACTGTGCTATCAATTCCGATCGGATCAAAAACTCGGCATTTGTTTCCGAATTTCGCTTTGATAGCTTCATATGCTTGCTGAGATACTGTTGTGCGCTTATCAAACATAGTAGGAACGATTCCAAGAATTGTCGGACTCTTCTCGTAAAACTCTTCTATAATTTTTTTCTGCTCGAAGAGATAATTAATATTAGAAATAGCAAAAGCATCCATAGTTGCTGGAATTAGCCAGTAGTCCGCAAATGTCATGAAATTTAGAAGGACGAGATTCATTGCAGGGCTGCTATCAATGATACAGTAGTCGTATTGAATATTTTGCTTCTTAAAGCGGCCCTTAAGAGTTTCTTCGCGACGGTGGAAGGCTGCCATTCTAATATCAGCCTCAGAAAGTTTTCTAGACGAGATCATAACGTCGATGTGGCTATCACCGACCGGAATCTTCTGAATAGCATCTTCAAACGGCGTATCTTCAACTAAAAATGAAGAAAAGTCCTTATCACTATTTTGAAGCTTCAACCCGAAGTACGTTTTAATGCTTCCTTGTGGATCGCCATCAATTAATAAAACCTTACTTTCAGGCTTTAGAAGCTTAAGACCCGTGGCAATTGCCACGGCTGTAGAGGATTTCGCAACGCCACCCTTGATGTTTGTAACTAACAATGTCTTCACAGAAAATCCTCCTATGGTCGTGAATAAATTCAACAGGTGTTTGAGTACCATAGCAAGGTAAAATTTTTCGTAAGCTTCGCGTCAAAGCGACTCAGTGAGATTCCTATACAGAGTTCCCTTTGAAATTTCCAAAGTCTCGCAGATCTCTGCTATTGGGATTTTTGAGCGGTGTAGGGCGCGGGCCTGTTCGACTTTCTTTTCATCCATCACGCGAGGACGGCCGCCTTTGCGACCGCGTTCTGCGGCAGCCTTGAGGCCCGCAAGGGTTCTTTCTTTGATAAGTTCTCTCTCAAATTCTGCAAGAGCTCCGAAGATATGTAAGAATAATTTCCCGCTTGCTGTGGTTGTGTCGATATTCTCCTGAAGGGACTTAAACCCGATTCCACGATCATTAAACATCTGCACAAGCTCGATAAGGTGCTTAAGGCTTCGCCCAAGGCGATCAAGCTTCCAGACGACCACAGTGTCACCTGGGCGGACATACTTTAAAAGCTTTTCCAGTCCTTCGCGTTCGGATTTGGATCCACTTATGACATCCTCAAAGACTTCCTTACAGCCTGATTTCTTTAAAGCATCTTTTTGAAGGTTCATTGACTGATCTTGTGTTGAAACTCGCGCGTACCCTATGAGCATTAGTCACCTCGTGAGGCATAGGGTTTCAAAAACGGGTAGGGCTGTCTATTTTGAAATTAATCTTAAAAGAGGGTTTTAAGACGGGTTTTGGAACTAACAAATCTCCGTAACATAACGGCTTATGTTACGGAGATTTTGCTGCGACGATTGTCTCAAAAACGTGGGTTTTTGAAGTCTAAGAAAAACAAAGCGCCATTTTCCTGATTCTTCCCTGGCGGCCAGGACCCAAAGGGCCCTTCTTAATGAAGGATTTCCTGGCAAACCTTATGTTGCGTAGCCTTCGCGCTCACCGCTGGCTCTCGCTAAAATCGATCGGCCTTTGGTTGCTGATGTAGCGCCCAATTATCAAGTAGATGGGTTGGATCAGCACACTGGTTTCGAGGCGGATATTCAGGGGAGTTTTGACAGGTTCAACTGGAATCTTGGCGGGATGTGGCTTCGTACGGAACGCAAAGATAGCGAGTTGCAAGGAAGTCTTAATGGACTTCGTGCTGTGAACGTTCCGGATTCTACGTTGCGTGCGGGTGCAGATTATAAAACACCGTGGCTTGTCGGTTTTGATTTAAAAGGCCGTGTTAGCTACGAAGGTGAAAGAGCCGTGACAGCAGACAATACGCTTGTTCTGCCGGGCTGGGTTCGTTGGGATGCAGGTGTCGGGTATGCGACGAAAATCAGAACGGTTCCTATAAAAATTGATTTGTGGGTGCAAAATCTGACCGACAATAATTATTGGAGAGAATCGCCAACTCAATACGGGCATATCTATCTTTATCCCGGAGAAGAACGCACTTATATTTTGAGTGCGCAATTAGAGATCTAATAAGAAAAGGACGGGGAGAGCCCGTCCTTTTTTTCGAAGCTCGATGTATCTACTCGGCGCTCGCCATTCGGTCGTCAGATTTTGATTTCTCCTCGACAGGAGTGATCAAGTTAAATCCGGGATCGAAGGTGTCAAGCATCGCCGCTAGGTCTCCCAAAGCTCGCGTCTTGCCTTCTGATTTGAACTTTTCATTTCTTTGGTCAAAGGCTTGCATGCCGCCCATGATGCTTGCGAAGTCTTTATAGTCCATGGTGTAGGATGCATCCAACTCTTCGTTCGGTATTGCTTTACGAACATGTACCACAGAGTTATTCAGCTCTAGTGTATGTTTATCTTTGGAGCCATTGAAGGTAAGTCCGATCTTCATCGATTTGCCATTTGCTTTTTCAGGATTCAAGCGCAGACCCGTGTACTCCATTAACATCGCAAGCGGAAGAGTACGAGCATCAATAAATGGTGGTGTTGGAAAGACCGGCGCGCCACGTAGTTCTGATGCACCTGAAAGGTATACGTCACGCCATGGACCACTCTCAGCTTGGAAACCCAATTGCTCCAACGCTGCTGCTTGCAAGCGGCGGGCTTCTTTGTTGTTGGGCTCTGAATAGACTAGGTGATTTACGATTTCAGCAGTCCAGCGATAATCACCTTTATCAAAGGCCTCGCGCCCATTCTTAAGAACTTTGCTGGCGCCGCCCATCGCTGTGACATATCTTTTTGCGGCTTCAGTCCGCGGATGTTTGTGAAGGGTTGCTGGATTGGCGTTATAAAAGCCTAAGTATAATTGATAAGTGGCTTTCACGTTGTGGCTTAGGGAGCCATAGTAGCCACGATTGTAAAACTCTTTTGCCAGGGACTCTGGGAGTTTGATTTTCTCTGCGATTTCCTCGGCATCGTAACCTTGATTTGCTAAGCGCAAAGTTTGGTCATTGATGAATTTGTACATGTCTCTTTGTTTGGAGAGATGCTCGACAACTTTTCCATTACCCCATCTTGGCCAGTGATGGGAGGCGAAGCTGACTTCGGCTTTAGAGCCAAACATGTCGAGCGTCGTGTTCAAAGCTGTACTCCACACGTTGGCGCTACGGACTTTAGCACCACGTAAAGTATAGAGGTTGTGCATTGTGGATGTGGCGTCTTCCGACAAGCACAAGGCTTTCATTTGTGGGAAGTAGAAAAGCATTTCTGAAGGAGCTTCTGTTCCTGGGGCCATTTGGAAAACAATCTCGATCCCATCGACTGTCATTTTTTCGCCGGTTTTTGTTATTGTTTTGGTCGGAGCAATCAGGCCACCCGTACCATTTGAAGTTGCTGAGCCAAGTCCTGTTCCCAAGTTTTCAGTCGGCGAGTTTTTTAGGCCACGCCCGTACATATAAACTGCTCTGCGGCCCATGGCATTTCCAGCAAAAAGATTTTCGCTGATGGCTTCTTCCATAAAGCCTTCCGGTGCGATGATCTGAACCTTTTTGGCTTTCACTTCAGCTTCATTTGTTACTCCACCGACGCCACCAAAGTGGTCAACGTGGCTATGAGTGTAAATAACGGCTTTGACGGGGCGTTTGCCAAGTTTTTCGTTGGCGAGCTTTAATCCAGCTGCTGCCACTTCGTTGGAGATCAGTGGATCGATAACGATCCAGCCTGTTTTTCCCTCAATCAACGTCATGTTGGAAATATCGAATCCACGAATTTGATAGATTTTATCAGTGACCTTAAAAAGCCCGTGCATACGAGTGAGCTGTGATTGGCGCCACAGACTTGGATTTGCCGTGTCGGGCGCAGGTTTGTCTTTCAAGAAGTCAAAGGCGTTCAGATCGTAAACTGTTTTACCCTCTGCTGTTTTGATCACGGGATTGTCGAGAGTTGCAATAAAACCTCGTTGGGCAAATTCGAAATCTTCCTTGTTATTGAAGTCCAGCATCTTCATGTAGTTCTGATTCACTTTGCGGGTAAAATCAGTGGCCTTCCCCTCTGGTAGTTCAGCTGCATGACTTAGTGAAAATGTCAAAGATAATAGACAGGCTGTCAGAGCAGCGCTGCTCGAAAATAGCTTCATAATTTCCTCCTTGAGCTCTTATTATTTTCAGATCTAGCAGAGATAGCCACTCAAGTCTAAGAAAAACAAAGCGCCATTTTCCTGATTCTTCCCTGGCGGCCAGGACCCAAAGGGCCCTTCTTAATGAAGGATTTCCTGGCAAACCTTATGTTGCGTAGCCTTCGCGCTCACCGCTGGCTCTCGCTAGAACTACGCTCAAACTCCCCGATAATGAGTCCTTATGTTGCACTCCTCGCCCCGATAGGGGCTAACC
This sequence comes from Pseudobdellovibrionaceae bacterium, assembly GCA_041987885.1. Taxonomy (GTDB): domain Bacteria; phylum Bdellovibrionota; class Bdellovibrionia; order Bdellovibrionales; family Bdellovibrionaceae; genus Bdellovibrio. Next base: position 12,927 of record JBHIVS010000037.1, read on the forward strand.
GAGAGCTGGTAAAAACTATTGTGATTCGCTATTTTCCAAAGGTCGATCTGTTAATCAGCGCCGCGAATGAAGACTCCCAAGTAGAAGTGGGTCCTCTCGCAAGGATGTTAGCAATTACCAAGTAATAACAGCTCGACCATTTCCACCAGCAGTTGGAGGACAAGCACTGCCCCCTGCCCCCCAACGGCCAAATGCTCCAGGTGCGCCACTGGTATACTGACAAACTCCATATCCTGATTTGCTACCTACAGGAGGGCCAGCACCAGTATGGGTCATAAACTTACTATTCGCTCCCGGAAATCCATTCATCCCCAACCGTCCCTTCCCCAAACCACCACCTCCATGTTGGAAACCGGCCGTTTTACCACCTATTTCTCCCCCTCCTGCCGTCAAGAGATTCGAAAATGTAGAATCTTCCCCATCACTATACGTGTCACCCGATCCCACACCCACAAAATAGGAACTTCCTGGTTTTACATCGAAAAGATCAGCGCTATATCCACCACTGCCACCTCCGTAAGAATTACCGGTAAGGTCGTAATCCCAACCTGCGGCTCCACCACCCCAAAGCTCTACCTTGATTCGAGTTACACCCGATGGCACTTTAAATACGTAATTCCCCGGCGTAGAATAAACCTGCATCCCGATAGGAAGTCCAGAGTTGGCTGCCAAGGCACCGGCCGCATTCACCGTCGAACATGAGGTCACTTTTCTTAAAGAACTCGAAGGTGGTTCCGTCGGAATTTGACTGGTTGCAAAGTTGAGCGGAAACAACAGTGCCGGTAACGCGCGACCATTTGCATCTTTATTCTCAACATCAACTTTTAGGTTCGCCATATACTGACTTGGAGCACCCGCAGGATCCGGACGATTTATATTTATAAGTGACACACTTTTTACACGAAAATATTTATAATCGTTGTCATTGCCCGACTGAAAAAGTTTTGGAGGATTTGGGTTCGAGCCATTGGGACAAAAGCTAAATACAGCACCGACAGAAATATCAGTCGAGCTACCCTCTTGAATATTAAAATCTGCAACTGATGAATTGCCAATTGGACAACACCCGGAACTGTTCATCAGTGTCATCGTGAGGAGATTGCGAAAATCAATGGCCTCTTGCTTCGTTTCGATAGCTCGAATCTGTCTATGCTGATCAACCATCACCTGAGCCATGACCCCCGCTAAGAGGGCAACGAGCCCGATAGAAACCAACACTTGTACAAGAGACTGACCTTTTCTATTCAAAATCACGCATTCCCCTTTCCATTTCTTATCGGGCCACCCTCACAATTTCTGGATAGATTACACTGTAATTCCAGTCCATTTTTTTGGCTCTTTTTTATTTTCTGGGTAAATCAATAGGTTCGATTTAAAAACGAAATTATCAACATGAGATTTCTTATTTTGGGATTTCTAAAAACTAGACTTGAGTCCTGATTGAATTGCTGGACTACAAACAAAAATGCCCATGAGCATTTCCATTGGTAGAAGTTGATTACCACATCAAAACTACAGGAAAAACATCATGAGCTTTAAGGCTAAGAAAAATAAAGGCATGATGAAAGCTTCAAATTACTAGGGAATGGCTCCATAAGGCTCTTGTTAATAATGAAT
>JBHIVS010000038.1:0-6279 GCA_041987885.1 Pseudobdellovibrionaceae bacterium
CGACTATGAATACTATGTTTTTTGGAGCAAGTTCTTATAATCAGGCGTTGCCAACAAGCTTTGATACATCGAAGGTGACGGATATGGCTTATATGTTTTCTGGAGCAAGTGCTTATAATCAGGCGTTGCCATCAAGCTTTGATACGTCGAAGGTGACGAATATGTATTCTATGTTTTCTGGAGCAAGTGCCTATAATCAAAACTTAAAAAGTATTTTAAACGTATGTGCGGTGACGGCATATACTGATTTTGCCACAGGCACCCCCATTTTTGGCACAAACTACGTCCCCGCATTCGGCGACTCTAGCCAGTGTAACAAAGGTGGAGTACCTTAGGGCCAAGGTGAAACTCTTGTTCTCCAAATTTTTACTCAATTTAAGCCATATGTATACCAAGCGCCTATTCAAATATAATAGCACACACTCGACCCACCAGTTAAATCCGAGAGGCTCGTCGGGGTCTAAGGTTTAAATTGTGGGTATATAAGAAAGGCCGATGTCATTGTAGAAGTGAAATACCATCGAGGGCTTTGTCCTGTTTGGATGTAAATAAATTCACAAGTGATTTGGATCTTGTTCAAAACATGAACGAGTATTTTGAAAAAGTCAGGCAAGAAGAGTTTCAGAAAGTCAAAAAAAAACAAAAAAGAGTTCGAGGAAATTACGCTCTCCCCCTCAAGAAGATTTATCTTCTTAGAGACAGGCGGTTTTATCAATGGAGGAGAATAGTATATTAGGAAAGTTAAAAGTGTTAAATACGAATATTTCAAATGCCATGATCATCGTTGAATATTTCCACAAGGTTTTGGAAGAGTAAGGTGTTCATGGCTTTCGATCAAGGTTAGTAAAGTTGTATAGTATGGTGAGAGACTCAAAACTAAAACCTTTAAGAAAGTTTGCCAAGCAAGTCAGAAGATACAGACTCAATATCGAAGCTTACATTAGGTCTAATTTAACCACCGCAATCAGTGAAGGTTTAAATTACAAAATTAGAGTTTTAACGGCAATGGCCTACAAGCTATCAGAACGAGGAATCCTTTATGCTCAAGATCCTTCAGAGGTGTGGATTTCTCAATTCAAGACACATGACTACTCGGTGTCTATTCAAATATAGCAGATTGGTATGAAACCTACCCACAGAGCAAACCCGAGAGGCACAGACTAAGAATGACAATATTTGTAGGCTGTCAAAAGTTCAGTCAGTCAGGCTACGTCCCATCGGCTTCACGGCTTGGCACTAACTTAGCTAGTTAGAACCTTGAAAGAGGTTTACTATGATGACGAGCAAAGGGTTTAAAAGAATTTTTCTGGTTGGAATGAGTATGAGCATGTTGATTCCACAGGTGGGGTATTCTTTTGGTGAATCGCAAATCAGCGCCGTTACTAACCAAGAAACGCCAGTTTCTCTTTTGAAGCCAGGTTGGGCCAACTTCTTTCTTCATCAGTCTTCTCTTAAGAGTTTCTATGAAACACGTGGATATTCAGCAGCTTGGGTTGACAGTTCAGGTTCTCCGAATTCAGCAGCTAAATCTTTAAGAACAGCTTTAAAAAACGCATTTAAGCAAGGTTTAAATCCTGAAGATTATTGGGATGAAACTATGGAGACTATGTACACTGCTGGGAATATTCAGTCTGCATGGATTACTTTTGAATTAGCGGCTTCAGAGGCTGTTATCAGATATGCATCCCATTTAAGTAATGGTCGCTTTGAACCTAAAGATATTGATAATGATATTAAATTTACTCAAAGAAAATTTACAAAATACTCTGTTTTGAATTCTGTTATTGGGAGCGGAAATATTGAAGACTCTTTGAATAAAACATTTGCTCCGAAGCACCCTCAATACACGAATTTAATTTCGTTATTAGATGAGTTGTATGCTAGAAAAACAATGGGTGGTTGGAGTAAAATTCAGAATACGAAGTTTACTAAAGGTGCTTCGTCTCCAGCAATTGCGCAGATTCGTACTCGTTTAAAAGAACTAGGGTACGATGTAGCACAGGGTAACACTACTTATGACTCGGAACTTGTTGAAGCCATTAAAAAGTTTCAAGAAGCCAATACGATGAGTGTTGATGGTGTTATTGGTACGGAAGTATTAAATAGCTTAAATAAAACGCCTAGTGAACTTATTCAGCAGGTCGAAGTGAATTTGGAAAAGCTTCGCTGGTTGCCAGAGCAACTTGAAGCTAGGCATGCCTTTGTTAATCTGGCGACTACGAACTTTGTGTTGATGGATAATGGACAGAAGGCCTATGATTTCAAAACGATCAATGGTCAGGTATTCCGTAGAACGCCTTCAATGAGAGATGTTATGCACTATGTGGAATTAAATCCAACATGGACAGTTCCTCATAGTATTGCCACAAAAGATAAACTGAATAAAATTAAAGCTGATCCGGGGTATGTTTCTCGTTCAAAGATGAAGCTTCATGATTCTGCGACAGACAGAGAAGTTGATCCGTATAGCGTGAATTGGGCAAATGTCTCTAAGCAAAATTTTGGATATTATTTGGTTCAGCAACCAGGCTATAGAAATGCATTGGGAGTAGTGAAGTTCCCCTTAACTAATGGTTGGGCAATTTATTTACATGGAACAGATGATTATACTTTGTTTGATCGCGGAAATCGTTTGATCAGTTCAGGCTGTATCCGTTTAGAAAATCCTCTGGAATTTGCTGACTATATTTTAAAAGACAATATTAAAATTGCGAATCTGAAGTATGGGAACAATAGAGATCCTAATTGGCCACTTTCTAAAATTCAATCGGTAGTTCCAAAAAAAGATGGTGATGAGCCAGATCCAAATCATCTTAGACGTAGAATTGAAATGGAAAAGCCAGTTCCAGTTTACACTTTGTATCTAACAGCAGTGAAAGATGATTCAGGAAGAGTGCAGTTTGTAGAAGACCTTTATGGTCAAGATTACAGAGTTTGGCAGGCGATTAAAGATAACCGCAAAGGTAAAGAATTGTTCTAGGAGTCTATATGAAAAAAATGTTGCTTACGCTAGCTTTATGTATGGTTGGTTGGTCTCAGGCACAGGCTGCTGGAACTCTTCAGGTTCAAGGAGCAGCTGGAGCCAGACAGGTTTTTAAAAAGGTAAAGGCTATTAAATGCTCTACCACAGAGAGAGAAAAATGTGATGAAGCCATTTTCTTTGATTTGAATAAAGGAGTTTCTTTGCCGGCGGGTAGTTATATCGTTGGTTTTGAAAATTCCATTTATCCTGGAAGAGTTGAGGTTCGGGACGGAGCTTCGGTAACGATTTATTTGGAAAAACTTACGATCCCATCATCTATTCGTGGAGATAAGATCAAGGTTTACAGAGATTTTTCTAGCAATATCGAGCAACGCAAAGTTCTTGATAGTTTGTATGCAATGAAAAGACATTTTTTTCGTTTAAATAAAACTAATTTGGGTGATTTGTATTTAGCAGGACAATGGGATTCTGATTTTGTACAGAGATTAGCGTATGCAGGTTGTGCTTCGATGCAGTCTGATAATCCGTATTACCCAGAAGATGCTCGTGCGGTGTGTGCGGCCTGGAAGGGGGCTCGCAACGGAGAAGGTCTGCGACCATTGTTTACATTTAATAGTGATGGAACTTTGGAAGAGCGTTGGGTGACTCGCCCCGGAGATATTAATAAAGTAAAACATCCAAGATATTTGGTATCGATTCCTGTTCGTGATACAGATTTTGTGGGAGTGTTCCCAGGAGTTTATAAAGTTCAAGGAACTGGAGCTGCTGTTACAGTAAAGGTTGGTAGATTCTAGATAAAAATCTCATTTCGGATGGATTTTTTTATAAAAAAATAATGTTTTGTAAGGCCTTGGGGTTTTCAGCTAAGATCTAGAAATGATCCAGCGAATGATTCCCAAGGTTTTTTTGTTTTTGAGCTTAATGGCAGGGGCTGTGGCTAGTGCTAAAACTTCGAGCTCAAAGGTCTTGCCTTCTTCTAAATCCTATGAAGTTTTGTTGTCTTGTTTTTCTGAGTTGGCGGATGATCGTCTGCGAGGTAAGGTTGATTTGGCAGTCCTTAAGGATATCGCTGATGAAAAGTTTGTGACTTCACAGACCTTATTGGAGAAACGTAAGATCACTTATTTGGACACAGAAAACCGCTTGATGGTCCTAACATTGCGCAATATCCCGAAAAGTGTTCGAAAGATGGAGTCTAATTTGTCTTTGCAGCAAAAAGACGAAAAAGGTGTGTTAATCAACTATGAATTGACCGCCAATCAGAAAAAGAGCCCTCCTCAGAATATAATTAATGAGTTGATGCTGGGGGCGAGTCTTCAAGAGGATGAATATAGCTTCGTTGACACTAAGCTCAATGGAATTTCTGCTCAATATCGCCGCATAGGTAAGGTGCTTAAAGAATACCAAATCGAGGACAAAGTGAAGTCGCGTTCTCTCCTCTGTGAAGTGCAGGTCGACTTGGGAATTATATGCACCTGTTCTAAAAAATAATCGCTTGTATATAAGCCTTAAAAACCTATACAATTTTGCTATCGATCTAGGATTTTCTAGAGTTTTGAACGGTTTAGGCAGCAAGGGTTCTTTTTGATGAGAATCTTTTAAGAAGATTGCAGCGTATGAGGTGCCAGTGAATTCTGAGACAAGAACATTCAATTTTGATATTGCAGGTGTTCCTTACAAACTAAAAACTTCTCATGATGAGTCTGTGGTTCAGGAACTTGTCGAGTTTGTAAACTCTCGTATGAATAAAGCATTGGGCCAAACAAAAAATGGTTCTTACCAAAATGCCGCAGTTTTAACAGCCATGAATTTGGCCGAAGAACTGATCTTGCTTAAACGCAAAGCCAATAGAGAACTTGAGATGCTTGAAGAAAAAGCGATTCAGTTATCTATGGATCTAGAAAATTCCAAGATGGGTAAGGCGTAGCGCTTAGGGGCTTGCTTAACACTTGGAGTATATATGTCTCTTCAATGGAGTTCTAAAAAGGACAGTCGTTCTTATTTTAGGTCTCTATTTATCCAAGAGTCTTCGCAAAATCTCGATGCACGCCAGTTACAGCTAAATACAGTTTTGCATGGATATATGTCTACGCAGAAAGGTATCTGGGGGGCTTATCGGTCATTGTCGACGGAAGCTTCGGTTGATGCGGCTTACGAAAACTCACCTGATAAGTGGGTTTTTCCAAAAGTAAATCGTGATCAATTGGATTTTTATCAACCTAGTGGGTTTTCTATAGGTTCTTACGGAATATTGGAACCCTCTCTAGATTCTAAAAAGGTTGATTTATCTCAAGTCGCTGGACTGCTCATTCCTGGTTTAGGTTTTAATAAAAATGGAAGTCGTTTGGGAAAAGGCAAAGGGTTCTATGATAGAGCTTTAGTTGATTTTCAAGGGATTAAAGTTGGCGTTTGTTTTAAATTTCAAATAGCTGACATGCAACTTCCGACCGCAGAGTTTGATATTCCTATGGATTATCTCATCTGTGAAGCCGGTGTTGTAGATTGTAAAATGTATCGGGAGTCATGATATGGAAATAGTTATTAGTGCAATTATCGGACTTGTTATTGGTGCGGTGGTGGTTTTCGCCATTAAACGCATTCAAGATAATAACAAGAAAAAGTCAGCAAAAGCTGAGGCGGATCGTATTTTAAATCGTGCGAATTCGGAAGCTACAAAAATTAAACGTGAAGCAGAAAATAAAGCTAAAGATTTTGAAACACGTGCACGTAAAAATGTTGAACAAGATATTCATAAGCAAAAATCGACGATTAAAAATAAAGAGTCTCAATTAGAGCGTCGTTTGAAAGAGATTGATGATCAGTTCAAACAAAAAATGGAAGAAAATGATCGTTATTTGAACTCTTTGAAAGACAGAGAAGAAAAAATCGCGATTTCTGAACATCGTATAAAAGATCTTGAGAAAAAGAATGAAAACCATATTGAGGAGTTAAAACAAAAACTTGAATCAGTAGCACAAATGTCTCAAGACGAAGCTCGTCGTTTATTGATGAGTGCCTTAGAAGACGAAGCTAAAAAAGAAGCCGCTGGGAAAATCTTAAAAATCGAAGAAGAAGCTATTAAAGAAGCAGATACAAAAGCAAAACGTGTTTTAGCGACAGCTCTTTCAAGATTTGCTTCTGAATATACTTCCGAAAGAACAGTCAGTGTTCTTGCTCTTCCAAGTGATGAGATGAAGGGTAAAATTATCGGTCGCGAAGGTAGAAATATCAGGACACTTGAGGCTCACTGTGGGGTGGACTTGATCGTCGATGATACTCCGGAAGCAGTGGTTATC
>JBHIVS010000038.1:6376-14269 GCA_041987885.1 Pseudobdellovibrionaceae bacterium
TTTCTGGCTTCGATCCTGTTCGTCGTGAACTTGCAAAACGTACCATCGAAAAACTAATGGAAGATGGTCGTGTCCATCCGGCACGTATCGAAGAAGTTGCCGAGAAACAACGTAATGAACTTATGAAGTCCATCAAAGAAGAAGGCGAGCGCCACGTGATGGAACTTGGGGTTGCAAATATCCACCCGGAACTTATTAAAATTATCGGTGGATTGAAATACCGTTCTCATCAAGGTCAAAATGCTTTGAATCAATCTCTTGAGGTTGCAACCATTGCTGGATTGCTAGCAGCAGAAATGGGAGTGAACGTAAAAACAGCACGTCGTGCAGGCTTATTACATAATATCGGTAAAGCCATTGATCACACAGTTGAAGGCAGTTATGCATTCGTAGGTGCAGAAGTTGCAAAAAAATATGGTGAGTCTGAGGATGTTTGTCATGCGATCAGATCCCATGACGAAGAAGAAAAACCTCATACATTGTTAGCATGGATTGTTCATGCGGCTTATATCTTATCGGCGTCTCGTCCAGGAGCGCGTCGTCCTCAAATGGATTCATTCATTCATCGTCTTCAAGATCTTGAAAGTATCGGGAATAGCTTTGAGGGAGTTCTTAAAACATTGGCTCTTCAGGCAGGTAAATCAATTCGCGTCGTTGTGGAATCAAGCCGTATTAGTGATGAACAAGCTGTGATTTTGTCTCGTGATATTGCACGTAAGATCGAAAGAGAAGTTCCTCAAGCAGGTCAGGTGAAAATCACCGTTGTTCGTGAAACTCGCTCTGTAGAGCATGCTCGTTAATAAGGAAGTTAGAGATGTTTTTAGATCCTAAAGAACAGTTAGAGCGTATTAAGTTCGGTGTTGCTGAGTTTATCAGTGACGAAGATATGCTGAAAAAACTTAAGCGTTCTGTAGAAACAAAAAAGCCTCTAAGCATTAAATTAGGGGCCGATCCAACTCGTCCAGATATTCACTTAGGTCATACAGTTGTTTTAAATAAGCTTAGAACCTTTCAAGATTTGGGTCATGATGTGACTTTTTTGATTGGTGATTTTACGGCGATGATTGGTGATCCCACGGGAAAAAATACCACTCGTCCGATGTTGACTCGTGAAGAAATTTTAGAAAATGCGAAATCCTACAAGACTCAAATTTTTAAAATTTTAGATGAGTCAAAGACAACTGTTGTTTATAACTCCGATTGGATGAATAAACTTACGTCTGTGGATTTCATCAAAATGACATCTCGATATACGGTCGCCAGAATGCTAGAGCGTGATGACTTCACAAAGCGCTATAAAGCGGGTTCTCCGATTGGTATTCATGAATTTATTTATCCTTTAACACAAGGTTATGACTCTGTTCATTTAAAGTCTGATGTAGAGTTAGGTGGAACGGATCAAAAGTTTAACCTTTTGGTGGGCCGTGATATGCAGGCCTCTTATGGTCAAGAAGCTCAATGCGTTTTGACGATGCCAATCTTAGAAGGTTTAGACGGCGTTAATAAGATGTCTAAGTCTTTGGATAATTATATCTCTGTTGTTGATTCCCCGAAGGAAATGTTTGGTAAAACAATGCGTATTTCAGATGAGCTTATGTTCAAATGGTATGCTTTGTTGACGGATATTTCAGCTGCGGGGTTAGCGCAATTACAAGTTGATATTGCTCAAGGACGTAAACATCCAAGAAATGTTAAAGTAGATTTGGCAAAATTCTTTATCACAAGATTTCATTCTGCTTCTGAAGCTTTGATGGCTGAAGAAGAATTTAATCGTATTTTCGTAGATAAAGGTTTACCGGATGATATTCCAGATTTTGAAGTCACGGCCGAAGATCAAATTGGTCTGGCTCAGTTGATGGTGAAGGCTGGAGTTGCTCCTTCTAATGGTGAAGCTGGTCGTTTAATTCAAGGTGGAGGCGTTCAAATTGATGGAGAAAAAATTTCTGATCCACGTTTGAAAATAGATTTAAAATCTGGCCAAAATTTTGTATTGCGTGCTGGTAAAAAGAAGTTTGTAAAAATTGTTGTTAAATAGTTTTTACGAGCTCTAGATTGTAAAGGTCCCAGTTTATGAAGATTAAATTTTTACCTCAAAATGTCCAAGTAGAAGGTTCTTCTGATAAGAGCGTTCTACAAATTGCATTGGAAAATAAACTTGAGATTCGATCGATCTGCAAAGGTGTACCTTCGTGTGCAGAATGCCGAGTGAAAGTTGTCGAAGGGGCGGATAATACTTTGCCACCTTCGAAAGCAGAATTAAATTTGATCGGAACAAGTCATTATTTAGATGGTCGTAGATTGAGCTGTCAGGTTCGTTGTTTTGGAGACATTACTGTAGATTTGTCTGAACAAGTTGAAAAAATCGAAAATCAAACGAAGAAAATTCGTGGCTTTAGAACCAGTAAAAACGCTGAGACAACGGCTGTTAACGATACAATGTTGTTGGATGAAAAAGTGGACGAAAAATCTGCTGAAACTCATCAAGAACCTAAAAACAAACCAGAGCCACGTTCTGCAAATAACTCAGGACAAGGGCAGCAACAACAGCAAAAACCTAAGCACCATCATCAACATAAGAATCAGCAAAATAATAATCACAATAATAAAAATAAGAACAACAATAATAACAGCAATCAGAATCAATCTAAAAACAAAGGTCGCCCGTAGTTCGCTCGGCCTTGTTGAAGGAAAAATCCCCTCTAAATTCTTCGGACAGTCCTCGCGGCGCCTCAGCTTTGCTGAGAGCGGCTGCGGAACTTGAATTTAGAGGGGATTTTTCCTTCAACAAGACCGAGCTAAGTGAGTCCTCTGTAAGGGGAGTATTCTGAATTTCGATATGCGTTTTTATATTTTTAAAGACTGATTTTTTATCTAGATCATAAAGCATAGATATTGTTATCGCTGATTTTAAGGCTAGTGCTTAATCAGATTTTCAAGAGTTTTCAGATTAACTCTCAAAGCTCCCCGAAAACCCAAACTCCAAGTGCCAGTTCTATTTTCATCTGATCCTTCCCAACAAAGCAAAGACCCCCTATGAAATTCAAGTTCCGCAGCCGCCATCTGCCAAAGGCAGAGGCGCCGCGAGGACTGTCCGAAGAATTTCATAGGGGGTCTTTGCTTTGTTGGGACCGCAGTAAGGAAAAAAAAGAATCCTAAACGTTAAAGCTAGAGCCGCAGCCACATTGTTTGTTGGCGTTTGGATTGTTAAAGACAAAGCCTTTACCGTTTAAGCCTCCAGAATACTCTAGAGTCATTCCAATAAGGTAAAGCATGCTTTGAGAGTCGACTAAAAGCTTTTGGCCTTCAGATTCAAAGATCTTATCGCCAGCGCGTTCGTCGTTATCAAAATTCATTTTGTAAGATAAACCTGAACAGCCGCCTTTTTTTACTTCTACACGTAACATTGCAGATTCGTCTTTACCGTCTTCAAGTTTTAGAGCAGCGATTTTTTTTGCAGCGTCAGCAGTCATGTTGATCATAGATATTTCTCCTACAAATCTCGGGAATTAATTCGCTGATAGTATAGCATAGCTGTCAATAGGCTGGGGAGCCGTGAATGAAAAAAAGCCTAATTTTAGCTAACTTATTGATAATATTTATAATACTTAGCTTAAAGAAAGTGCCTTTTTTAATATATCCGCGGTTTCTTGGATGCTCTCTAGGGATGTTTGACGTCCTAAAGACAAGCGCATGGATTTTTCAATATGCTCTACAGAGCACCCCATTGCTGTTAGAACATGGCTCACTTTTACGCCACCAGATCCACAGGCCGATCCTGTGCTAAATCCTAACTTTTGAAGTTTAGGTAAAGCCATATCGATTTTGTAGTTTGGATTAGAAAAATTCAAATTATTGGAAGATCTTTCTTCGGGGTGTCCATTGATAATAGATCCGGGAATAGATTCTTGGATAAGTCCCCAAAGAGTATCACGCAAAGAAAGTAGGCGAGCATTTTCGCTGTCCATCTCTTCCGCTAAAATAGAGACCGCTTTGCCAAGCCCGACAATTCCAGGAACATTTAAGGTTCCAGATCTGAGGCCTTTTTCTTGGCCTCCACCAAAAATTAGAGGCTCGATGCTTACGCGTGGATCTTTGCTACGCACATAGAGTGCGCCGATTCCTTTAGGTCCATAAATTTTATGACCAGAAAAAGAAAGCATATCTACGGGGGTTTCTTGCAAATTTATTTTAACTTTTCCCAAAGCTTGAGTGGCATCGGAGTGAAAATAAATGTGATTGTCTCTGGCGATTTTACCAAGGGCTGAAATATTATTAATACTGCCAACTTCATTGTTGATCCACATAAGACTGATTAAGCGAGTATGGGGACGGAGTGCACTTTTTAAAGTCTCAGGATCTACCTGACCAAATTTATTTACAGGTAAATAGCTAACTTCAACGCCTAATTTCTCTAAGGCCTTCATGCTTTCTAGAACAGAACTATGTTCAGCTTGGCTTGTAATGAAATGAATTGGTTCTTTGTTAGACTCAGAAATCAACTTATGGAAAAGACCAAAAAAACTCCAGTTATTGGATTCAGAAGCCCCAGAGGTAAAATAGATTTCTTGGGCAGAGCAATTCAAAAACTGCGCAATTGATTCTCGTGATTTAGAAACAGCATTTTGAGCTTTCCAGCCCCACATATGCATCCCACTGGAAGGGTTGCCAAAAGACTCGGTGAAAAAAGGCAACATAGCCTCTAAAACTCGGGGGTCCACTGGAGTTGTCGCATTGTAGTCTAAATAAATCATTCCCAATATCTACCTCAGCTTTGGAGTTAATCAAAGAAAAATATCTGTAGGTATCTCTATATAAAATGCCAAATGAAAGCGTCTTTGATCTGGACTTTTTTTAGATGAAACTTGGAGTTTTTCAGAACTCCTTCTTATAATAGGGGTATGAAGAAAAAATCATTAAATCAGATTAGTTACTTTGTACCTTCCACAAAAAAAGCTCAGGAAATTATCGAGTTTAAAAAGTTTGATTCTTTGATTAGTAATCAAAAGGGCGAAACAGTTTTCTCTATGAAGGGTATTGAGGCTCCCGCGGAGTGGAGTCAGGTGGCCGTGGATGTTGTCGCCAGCAAATACTTTAGAAAAACCGGAGTCAGTCTTTTACAAAAAAGTGAAAAGTCTGTTCGTCAACTTGTCGACAGAGTCGTTGATTCAGTTGTCGCTGCGGGTCTTTCTCAATCTGGATTTTTTCAAGATAAAAAAGCCGCAGGAGTATTTAAGGAAGAGCTTAAATATTTAATCTATTCTCAAAGAGCCTCTTTTAATTCTCCGGTTTGGTTTAATGTTGGGTTGTGGGAAAAATATAAAATTAAATCTGAATCCCAACATTATTATTGGGATCTTAAAAAGAAAAAAGTTTTACCTCTTAAAAACGTCTATGAACATCCTCAGTGTTCTGCTTGTTTTATTCAAAAAGTCGGGGATAGTGTCGAAGAAATTTTTGAATTGGCAAAAACAGAAGCCAGACTTTTTAAGTTTGGCTCTGGCACGGGGTCGAATTTTTCGTCTTTGCGTTCAAAGTATGAACAGACGAGCAGCGGTGGGCACAGCTCTGGATTGATCAGTTTTTTAGAAGTTTTAGATAAGGGCGCGGGGGCGATTAAATCTGGTGGCACTACACGCAGGGCTGCAAAAATGGTTGTGCTCGATGCGGATCATCCTGAAGTTCTGGATTTTATTGATTGGAAATCCAAGGAAGAAAGCAAAGCTCGCGCTTTATTAGCGGCTGGTTTTTCTGGTGGTATGGACGGAGATGCCTATAGAACTGTTTCGGGCCAAAATGCCAACAATTCAATTCGTTTATCTGATGAGTTTATGAAGGCACTGGATAAAAAATCAGATTGGGCTTTGCGAAATCGTTCCAATGGGAAAGTGTATAAAAAAATAAAAGCTGAAGAGTTAATGAATAAAATGTCTGAAAGTGCATGGGCCTGTGCAGAGCCTGGGGTTCAATTTCATTCAACGATTAACAAATGGCATACCTGTGCCAACACCGAGCCAATTAATGCCAGCAATCCATGCTCTGAGTATATGTTCTTGGATGATTCTGCCTGCAATCTTGCATCTATAAATTTGGTTAAATATTTGAACTTGGATGGAACCTTTGATTTTGAGGCCTTTGTTCATTCAATTAAAACTCTCATTACGGCCCAAGAAATTTTGGTGGATTACGCTAGTTATCCTACAGAAAAAATAGCTTTGAATTCTCACAACTATCGTCCATTGGGAATTGGTTTTGCGAATCTAGGAAGCTTGATTATGCGCATGGGATATTCCTATGACAGTCCAGAGGGGCGTGCGTGGGCTTCACTTTTAACATCTATTATGACAGGTGTTGCTTATTACACCAGTGCAGAAATTGCGGGAATCAAAGGGGCTTTCCCTGCGTATAAAAAAAATAGCACGTCTATGCTTAAAGTTATTCAACAGCACAGAGGGGCCTTAAAAAATATTTCATGGGATCTTTTACCTCAAGGAATATCATCCTTTGTTCAAGAGCTGTGGAAAGGTGTTTACTATCTTGGGGAGCAGCAGGGCTATCGAAACGCTCAAGTTTCAGTGATCGCTCCTACGGGAACTATTGGTTTGATGATGGACTGTGATACGACGGGGATAGAGCCTGAATTTTCTTTGATCAAATATAAAAAACTTTCTGGTGGTGGAACTTTAAAGTTAGTTAATCAGTCTGTCGAAGAAGCTTTGATTGTTTTTGATTATTCCCCAGAGCAAGTTGTTGAAATTTTAAAATACATTCACGAATATAATTCCGTCGAAGGGGCACCTCATTTAAAAACTTCGCACTATTCTGTATTTGACTGTGCGAATGCAGAGGCAGGTAAACGTTATTTACGTCCTGAAGGGCACCTGTTGATGATGGCCGCAGTTCAGCCGTTTATTAGTGGGGCAATTTCAAAAACCGTCAATTTACCGAAGACAGCCACTGTTGAAGATGTAAAAAATGTCTTTTTGATGTCATGGAAGTTAGGTTTAAAAGCTGTCGCAATTTATCGAGACGGCAGTAAAGAAGCTCAGCCTCTTAATTTAAAAGAGGGAACCAAAAAAACGGCGGAGAGCCTTTCAAAAAAACATGAACTTACGACCTCCACGGATTTTAGAATGACCTGCCCAGATTGTGGCAGTGAGACAGTTTTAGAAAGTGGCTGTTTCCGTTGTCCTAATTGTGGAACAACGGCAGGCTGTTCTTAGTTCAAAAAAGGTCTAATCTTAGGCAGCCGCAGGGCGTTTGGCAGTTGTAAGCTAAATAGCAAGTTTTAGAGGTCAAAATATAGGGCTGGGACTCTGCGGCGGGACTGGTAAACTCTGAAGCGGACATATATTCTTAGTCTTCATTTTAAAAAGGACTCTATATGTCTAAAAAAGATATTTTTGGTGATGAAATTAATGAGCAAAAAGACTTTGCTAGTTTTGAAGCCATGTTTGATCAAAGCTCTCCAGTTATAAAAGCTTCTCTTAAAGTGGGGGATGCATTTACTGGTGAGATTCTTTCTATCGGTAAAGAAGAGGCCTTTGTCTCTACAGGTTCCACTGTAGATGGCATGATCGCGACTCGTGATCTTTTAGATGAAAACAAAGAAGTAAAATATAAAGTCGGCGACATGATTGACTGCATAGTTATCTCGAACAAAGGTGGCGAGATGAGAGTGGCTAAAAAGGGCGCTCTTGGTGCAGATGCTGATTCTTTAGAAGATGCTTACGATATGGAATTACCTGTTGAAGGCCGCGTAACTGAAGTCGTTAACGGTGGTTTCCGCGTTCAAGTTATGGGTAAAACTGCATTCTGTCCTATTAGCCAGATTGATTCACGTTTTGTTCAAGACGGTTCTGATTATCTAGATAAAAAATTCGATTTCATTATTAC
>JBHIVS010000039.1:0-14150 GCA_041987885.1 Pseudobdellovibrionaceae bacterium
AACAAGTTCATAATTACTCCATGGAACACGCAAGCATTTACGTCAGCTACTTTTTTGTCGCAATGATGGCAGGCCGTTTTTTATTTACAGTTGTTCCTTTTAAAACTTCAGCTCCACGACTTTTACAAATTTCTTTGGTGCTTACTGCTGTTTTATTCGGACTAGGATTTTATGTTCATCCGTTGTTTTTGGCTCTCACCGGCTTTTCGGTGGCACCTTTTTATCCGTTGGCTATCTCTTGGATTTCAAGTGAATTCCCTGAGGATATCGATACGGCCGTGACTTATATGATGTCCATGGATGCCGTGATGCTAATCACGATGCAAATTGGAATTGGAAAATTAACGGATTTATTTGGAATTGAACATGCTTTAAAAATAGGAACGATATTTTTACCTTTATCATTCCTAATTCTTAGTACGTATAATGTGATTTTTAAAAAGAAAAGACAAGCTTCTTAAGATTCAAAAGAAGACTTCAAACAGTCTATTTGACTGTTTGAATGTATTCTTTAAGTTCTGGAATTTCACAAGGTACACAGCCAACTTTACCGACCACAACACCCGCAGCAAAGTTCGCCAGCATACAAGAATGAACTAAATCTAAACCAGATACTAAGCCCATTGCTAATGTTGCAATAACTGTGTCCCCAGCCCCTGTCACATCAAACACCTTACGTGCATAAGTTGGAACTTCGGTCACAACATCACCAGCTAAAATTGTCATGCCGTCTTTACTACGAGTCAGAACAACTTCCTGAGCCCCTGTGATTTTTTGCAATTTTTTAGCAACGTCAACAATTCTCTCTGGATATTGGCGAAGTTCATCAAAACTAGATCCTGTTAAAACAATTGCTTCATCGAAATTAGGCTTAATTAAATCAACCCCTGCATAGAAATCCCCTGGATTGTCTCTATGTGGATCAACTAAAACTTTTTTCCCAGCTGCTTTACAAATCTCAGAAACACTTTGAACAATTTTACGAGTTACCACACCTTTGGCATAATCTTCGATAATTACGCAATCAGCTTGATCCACATATTGTTTTACTTTTTCAATAAGCTTAGCTTCAGTCTCTGCGGATAAACTTTGCTTCAGTTCATAGTCAACACGCACAAGGTGATGATGTTTTGCCATGACTCTTGTTTTACGAGTTGTGGGACGATTTTCATCGCTGATCATATAGTCCCAACTCACGCCACTTTTATCGAAAAGTTCTTTTAATAAATTTGCCCCTGTGTCTTTACCAACAACAGATACTAACATCGCATGGCCACCAAGACTCACGACATTTTGAGCCACATTGGCAGCAAGGCCTAAACGCATATCTTCGCCTTCAACTTCTAAAACTGGAACTGGAGCTTCAGGGCTGATACGACGAACTTGGCCCATGACATATTCATCAAGACCGACATCTCCGATAATCAAAACTTTTTTACCCTTTAGCAGATCTACCTGCTTAAGTAACAGCTCTCTGTCTTTGCTTCCGATGATGGCTTTTTCTAGTCCTGTCATTTTTTCATGTCCTCGCTGCGATATTCTTAAAAAACTAGCGTATGAGGCCTCTCCTGTCACCCCAAAACAAGGGTTGTTCTTGGCTCAAAGCTTCAGACGTGCTAAGAAGCTGCTTCTATGGCATTTGATAAAAAAAGATCTTCTCAACACTCTTTATCGCAAAAAGGCAAAAATGGCCCTAAGCCAGCTTTGTCTCGCGCACTCCCTATTAAAGAAAAAAGTGACTCTTCAAGTGCTTTAAAGTTGCCTCATGGTTTGATCTACATTCAAAACTATATTCAGCCACGTGAAAAAGAAGAAATTCTGAAATACCTTCGCGGCCTGCATCCGATTTGGGAGATGCGCTATTCGAAGAACAATCCTCCTCCTGAAAACCAACAGCAACGACCTTTACTTCGTCCCGTCTATTGGTTGGGGAACTGGCAATTTGCCTGTTTAAATTACTATCACCCTCCTAAAGGACTTCACAACCGTTGCGTAAATGCGGAGCCTTATCCCCCGATTTTAGAATATATAGTTAAAAAAATAGAAGAGCTGGTAAAGAGTCATTATCTTCCTAAAGACATCCCCAGAGGTTGGCATTTAAATACCTGCCTCATTAATTTTTACGGAGATCAAATTGCTACCGACGGAAAACGCACAGATTGTGCACGCGTCGGCGAACATAAAGATTTTGAACCTGGGCCTGTGGCTTCTATTTCGTTCGGAGAAAGGGCCTTTTTTCAATTTGTTTCAAGCACCAGCACAAACTCAAAATCTCAAACAAGCTTCCAACAATGGTTAGATGATTCTTCTTTACAAATTTTTGGTGGAGATAAGTTTAAAAAACATCTCTTTCATCGTGTCCAAAGAGTTGAGAAAAAAGAAAACTTCCTTTTTCCGTTACAAGGAATTACTAACTTTGAAACTCGGCGAATAAACTTTACCTTTAGATATGTACCTACTGAACACGTCACACCTTTTTCTAGACTGAGTGTTGAAGCTAAGGAAGACGTTTTAGAATATATGCAAGAACTGGCGAAACATTCGGAATTTTTCGCAGGAGAGTTGCTAAAATAATTATTTAGCAACTTCCCACTGAATAAGCATTTTATTTGAATTCAATGATGAAATTTCTAAATTTTGATGGGCCCAACGAACTAGCATTTCTCTCTCAGAATCACTCAGAGTTTTATTAGGAAATTTAAAATCTAATTCACCCAAAGGAACTGAAAAAGGCCATTTTTTTTCAGTTCCTTTTTTTGTTTTTACGACAAATCCCTGTATCGCCGTGGCTGTTGGGGAAATTTCAGAAATTTGTATTCTATAATCGACAAGATTTCCTATTTCTTTTTCGTCAAAATTATCTAGCTGGCTATTTTTTTTGATTAATGAAAATTCAGAGGCTTGGGATAAAAAATAATTTTGATACAAGGTCACTTGGCTCGCCCAATCATACGCCACAGGCAAAGTACAGTGATAACCTCTTTTCATTTCGACTACATTTAAATTACGAGTATTTTGTCCGATCTTTTTTTCCAGAATGGTCTTGGAATTATCATTAAAATTAACCGCAGGATCGAGCTCTGTTGCAAAAATCAACACTGGTTCTTTGATTTTTTCATAGTACTTCCAATAATCATTCACTCCCCAAAAATCGCTAGAATCTTTCATTCCCTCTGGTAGCTTTATACTAGAGTTGTAGGATAAACCACCCCGATAATCTTTTTCGATCTTACCAATTAATGTCGGCAAAAATGAAAAATATGAATTTGTTTTAAACTGAGGATCTTTCAAAAAAATACCCGACAATCGACGACGAGACCACACGTCAATTAAAGGGGCGTAATATTCTTTATTAGTCAGGCCACTCATACTCTTTTTTAAATCCACTACAGGACACATTAATAAAAAAGAATTGATCAAAGATTTTTTAGGAGAAGAATTTAGTCCATTCAACAAAGACGAAAATAAAACCCCATGCCCACCAAGACTGATTCCCATATAGTGAACACTTGAGACTAACTCAGAAAGAGGCTCTTGAGGATTTTTAAAATACTTTGCTAAATAGATATTCTGAATACCTTCATCATATCCACCGAAAGAAAAACGAGTATTGTTTTCCACAAAATCGGTATTTGTCATATTTTCAACTAATAATACATTAAAAGGACTTTGTTCAAACAACATCATTGCCCAAGCGCGATCCGCATAAAAATCTTCTATGCTAGCAAAAATTCCCAGACGTACAATGATCAATGGGCGTGGTTTTTGGTCTCCTTTTAATCCTAGGATACCTTTGAGCTTTATATTACCTGGTAAATGAAACATGACCTTGTGAAAAAATGGATGCTCTTGAGGATTAAATTTCATAGAGAGCATATAGTGCACATTTTCTAAAAGGCCATTTTCTCCGGTTTCCAAAGAAGGTCCACACTCATCCACATACTTTTGCAGATAACTACCCAGTTCATTATATTCCGTGGATTGTTTTTGTTGATAAAGTGCCGATTGCCAATTTTTGAAATCACACTTTTCAGAAAGAGGCTTTTTTTCGCCAGTGGGAACCCACGATAAATAGTTATCAAAAAGAGAACTAAAAAGAGCTGGATAGCTCCCTTTATTTTTATAGTAAGGCGACTGAGTATCTATAAACTCGATATTTTCTGTAGAGTACTTGGCTTTTAGTCCTGTACGTGGGTCTTGGGCCCAAGCTGCCTGATATGTCAAAATCACTAAAATAGCTGTATTTAATGCCTGCTTAACCATAACCCCATAATACTGCAACTAGCCATTGAGTCATCCAAGAATGACAAATAGATAAAGTATCTTTACATTCTAGAGCAACTACTCTTAAAGGAGTTATTTAAATGAGCTTACATGTTGAGCCAGTTTATGATGGCCCACTCTTTAGAAATGCATTAGAAAACTTAAATCAAGCAGCTAAATTAATTAACTGCGATCCAAATATCTTAGAAAGACTACAAAGACCAAGACGCAGTATCACTGTTTCTGTACCTGTTCGTATGGATGATGGCTCTGTAAAAGTGTTTACTGGATATCGTGTGCAGTACTCACAAATTCTGGGTCCTTATAAAGGTGGTATTCGCTACCATCACAAAGTAGATCTTCCAGAAGTTGCTGGTCTTGCAGCTTTAATGACGTTTAAAAATTCAGTTTTAGGATTACCTCTAGGTGGCGCAAAAGGCGGTATCACTGTTGATCCAACAAAACTTTCTCGTGCTGAAAAACAAAGTTTAACTCGTCGTTATGCCTCTGAAATTAGTCCCTTCATTGGACCTAACAAAGACATCCCAGCTCCTGACGTGGGAACTGATGCACAAACGATGGCTTGGTTTATGGATACTTATTCACAGGAACAAGGTGGCTTTGCTCAGCCAGGAGTTGTCACAGGTAAGCCTGTTGAAATTGGTGGTTCCCTAGGTCGTAATCATGCGACTGGCTTAGGCGTTGTTTATACGGCTGAAAAAGCTTTTGAAGTAAACAATATGTCTCTAAAAGGGGCCCGTATTGCAGTTCAAGGTTTCGGAAATGTTGGTTCGTTTGCTGCTAAATTTGCCTTTGAACGTGGAGCTAAAATTATTGCTCTGTCAGATGTATCCGGTGGCATTTTTAATGGTGATGGCTTCAATATTCCTGACGTCATGGAATACATTAAAAATAATAAAGTTCTTAAAGGTTATCCAAATTCACAGTCTATCTCTAACGACGAACTTTTAGAGCTTGAATGTGAAGGCTTGTTCCCATGTGCTTTGGAAAATCAAATCGACACCCACAATGCAGAAAAAATTAAAGCTAAAATTATTGTTGAAGGTGCTAATGGACCTATCACAAATGCAGCGACAAAAATTCTGCATGAAAGAGGTATTTTCATATCTCCGGATGTTATCTCAAATGGCGGAGGCGTTATCGTTTCTTATTTTGAGTGGGTTCAAGATATGCAGTCTTTCTTTTGGGATGAAGACGACATCAATCTGCGCTTAAAAGGTATTATTACTAAAGCTTTTGATACTTGTTATAAGTTCTCTAAAGAAAAAGAAGTAAACTTAAGAGCTGGTGCGATGGCAGTTTCCGTACAACGCTTGGAAAAAGCAATGTTACTACGTGGACTTTACCCTCGCTAGATTTAATCCTGTTTTCAACTTCAGCTTCCCTAGTAATAACTAAGGGAATAACTGAAAAACAAACAGAGGCTTGATCTCAAAAATTAAAATTTCTAATAGATTTTAGGGCTTTTCATTTATTGAAAAGCCCTTTTTTATTTAGACCATTGTCTAGCTCGCCCTTATTCCCATTTAATTACATGAAATATTGCAAATATGTCCCGAACTTGGTGAAATCAAATTGTATTAATGTTTTCAAAGACCTAGTGTTCTATATCAGTGAGTTGGTGTAATGGCAGATGATGATTTAAAAGCAGATAATTCTTTAAGAAAATCTAAACTCCGCAAGGGGCATTGGATTCCAGTAGTTGCTGGTTTTTTGCGAAAAGATCACCAAATTCTTGTAGGTCAAAGACCTGAAAATCACTCATTGGCAGGACAGTGGGAATTTCCTGGGGGAAAAATTGAAAGTGGCGAAACCCCCGAAGAAGCCCTTGCTCGAGAACTAAATGAAGAGCTAGGAATTGAAGCCGAAGTCGGAGACCTAAAACTTGCCTGTACACATTCTTATGGAGAAGTTGGCATTCTGATTTTGTTTTATGAAATTCGCTATTGGAAAGGTGAACCCAGAGCCAAACATCATATGATGCTTGAATGGATTCATCCCGAAGAACTTCAAACAAGAAACATCCCTGAAGCCAACCGTAAAATTTTGAAAAAGATTTACAAGGCTCTAGGTGTGGAATGTCGAAAATAGTTCTTGTTAGTAAAAAACTAAATAACTCTACTTGGATGCTTGCCAAAGGACTTCGTAGCCAATCAAACGAAGTCATCATTCTGACCAGTAGAAATGAAGTTCCTCCTGAAAATGATACTTCTCAAATTGAGCTTATGACTTATTTTAAAGAATGGTCATTCTGGGAGGCGGTTAAGTTGCTACCGACTCTGATCGGAAGCGATATTTCCATCATGCATCTTTTGCTGGAAGAGCAAAGAGTCCATGGAGCTTATGTCGTCTTGTCCACTTTTGCTCAAAGAAATCCTCGATGCATCCTGAGTATTTCTTTCTTTAATTCGATGAAAAAGATCTCTCGCAAATCGCCTCTAAAATTTTTAGTTGAAAGATCTGATATCGTTACTTTTCCAACTCCAGATGCAATGTCGGCCCTTCGTGGATTGCAGATGACCAATAAATACCAAGGTAGATTGGTTCTGGCACCTGTGCTTCCCAGCCTACCTTTTCGAGCTGAAATATCTTTCAGCGACATTATTTTTGAGGAATTACAGCCTACTGACAAAAAGCCCAAAGCTCTTATTTATTTTGATCAGCCTAAATTCGATCCTGATTCAAAATTCTATCGCAGCCTGTGCCTACTTTCAGAAAAATATCACTTGGTGTTTTGGGGCACGAATAATCATTGGTCCCTTCGCGAAAGAAAAAAATTTGCATCTTGGATGTCTAGGTACTCTGAAAAATGGCAATTTCTTCAAGTCCAAAACATAGAAGAAGATTTTAAATATTTATCAACTACAGATCTGATTTTTTTAAGCTTCACAGATATGAATCTTTTAAAGCTTGCCGAGACTATGGTATTAAGTCTGGGTTCGAAAGCCTCATTGTTACTGGATAGCTCACAAACAGGAGTTTACGCAGGTCTTTGGAGAAATGGGAAAAATTGTTGGATCCTACAAGACTCAAAAAATCTAGATGATTTAACTAGTCTACTAAGTCAAAAAATGGATCTTCCCTACCCACGCCCTCAAGAGCTTGGAAATAATCAACAATTGATAGATAGCTCATTAAATGAACTCAATCGACTGTACAATAAAGCCCTTCTTCAACTAAGATGATCGTATGGCAAAAATACGTAAGCTTCCCGAGGTTCTTAATATTTGCATCACCTCCCACAGATTTCCCATACTCAGTCGTGCAACTGATCATGGGTTTCTATGGCCCATTGCCAGAGGGCTTGCTCGTGAAGGACATAAAGTCACTGTATTGGCGGCAACATCTATTTTAAAAAAACCAGAAATTCAACGCGATGGTGTGAATGTTTATTACCTCAATGAAGGCCCTAATAATTTATCTCATCTAAGCTTTCAAATGGCTGTGAAACAAAAGTTCATGGAACTTCATAAAAAAGACCCCTTTGATATCGTCCACAGCATCGATAAGTCCGGCTATCGCGTAGCCAGCTTAAAAAAGGAAGGTCAATTTGCAATGGCCTATGACGTTGAAGCCACGCAAATGTCTCAGCTCTTTGCAATTTTAGCTATGAAGCAAGATACCCTAGGCAGCATGGTTTCAACCGCGATTGCAACAGCTTACAAATTTTTAACTACTTACTACGGTGGCGATCAAAGATTGCTTTCAACTGCCGACGGAATTTTTGTCACGAATCCTCAGCAGAGAGTTATTCTAGAAAGATATTATCTCTATCCTGATTTTCACACCTACACAGTGCCCTACGGAATTGAGCTTGGAAATTTAACTCCCAAAGAACAGTCTTTAGAACTTAAAAAAAGTTTAGGTATTCCAGAACATGCGCATGTCGCTGTCGTCATAAATGATATGACGGACCTACAAGAACTCTTACCACTTTTAAAGGCCTTTGAAAGAGTCGCAATTAAAAAACCTGAAGTTTATCTTTTGATTGTAGGCAATGGACCAAAATTTAAAGAAGTAGAATACAACGTACTAAGTTTAGCACTTGGAAGCCGTGTTATTATGACCGGTGCTGTTCCAAGTACCGAAATTGAAAACTATATTGTTTTAGGCGATGTCTATGTCAACATGGGCTCCAGAACAACTGGTTTTGAACCATCTACTTTAGAAGCCATGGCTCAGAAAAAAATTGTCATCGGTTCGGAAGTTTCACCGATTGCCAATATTATCGACGACGGACGAGATGGCTTTTTATTACGCCCCGCCGATGTTGATTCTTTGAGTAATTTATTGGTTGAGATCTTCTCAGGAACCATGCCCGCCGAGGAAATTGGGGAAAGAGCCCGTCAAAAGGTCGTAGATCTGTTTGATACCAAGAAAATGGCGCAGGCAGTCCTTGATGCCTACAAAAAAATCCTTACAAACTCAGGTTTCTATAAGAAGCAATGAGTTATTTTCGACAAAAGTAATAGATTAGCAGGTCTGTTCCTGTATAATTGAGAGTGTTATCAATACTTTATGTGGATCAGAGATCCGAATAAATGCTGAAGGACCCAGAAGATGACAAAAGCGGATTTGATAAATTTGATTTCAGAAAAAGCCGGTATCACTCGAGTGAAGGCTGAAACTGTAGTGAACACTATTTTTGATTCTATGGTTGAAGCACTTATGCGTGACGACCGTATTGAAATCCGTGGTTTTGGTTCATTTGTAAATCGTCAATATGGCGCCTACAAAGGGAGAAATCCTCGTACTGGCGAAATCATCAATGTCGAAGAAAAGAAATTACCTTTCTTTAAAGTTGGTAAAGAACTTAAAGAAGACATTAATGGTGACGAAAAAGAATCTGGAGCAGAGTAATCACTTTCTATTTATAATAAAAAAAGGGGCTAACAAGCCCCTTTTTTTATTTCTTTATTTGTTTCTAAAAATTTTCTGTCAGGTAGATTCGACCTCTAAAAATCTCAGTCAACGATACATCTTTATTCGTATCTAAGGGCTTCGATCGGATGCAACTTAGAGGCTTTAGAAGCTGGATAGCTTCCAAAGACAATTCCGATTAAAACTGAAAATCCAAAAGACAATACTATTGAACTGCCAGAAATTAAAGTCGGCCAACCCAGGCCTTTTGCAATAATGACTGAAAAACCCACTCCCAAAAGAATACCCAACAATCCACCACTAACACTGACTACAATAGATTCTGCAAGAAATTGTAAAAGTATATCCCTACGTTTTGCGCCTACAGCTTTACGTAATCCAATTTCTTTAGTTCTCTCGGTTACCGATACCAACATAATATTCATAATTCCTATGCCACCAACCACCAAAGAAATTGCTGCAATCGAAGCTAATAACACAGACATCGTGTTACTTGTAGATGTCATCGCTTTTTGAATATCCGCCATATTAAAAACAGAAAAAGCATTGTCCTGTGAAGATAACGGAACTTTGTAACGACGATTCATGTAATCAATCAACTCATCCTGCACCTGAGTCGTTATATCACTACTCGCAACTTCGACATCGACAGAATCCACATAGTTTTTACCAAAAAATCGATACATACCCGTAACTAAAGGAATAATGATTCGATCGTCTTGATCATTGGGACCTGCTGCTCCTTTTTCCGGCAATACACCGATGACTCTAAAATTAACTTTATTAATTTTAATCATTTCTCCCAGAGGAGATTTATTTCCAAAGAGTTCCTTTACAACAGTGATCCCGACCAGCGCGACAAGAGCACGACTGCGATTTTCATCTTCTGTAAAAAATCTTCCATAACTAGGTTGTACGCTACGCATTTGTTCATAATCTGGCGATACACCTAAGACAGAAGTGTTCCAATTTTTGTTTAAATACGTCACTTGACCTCTACCAGAAATAGTTCCTGAAGCATTTTTTACTCCTGAAACATTTTCCTTAATACCTTTGACGTCCTCGATACTAATACGTAATCGGACACCTGACTCTTGAGCAACGCCCCCTACCCTGACATTTCCAGAGCGTAGAACTAGCATATTAGATCCCAAACTCGACATTTGTTTTTTAATGGATTCCTTCGCACCACTCCCAAGAGCAAGCATCCCAACGACGGCTGCCACCCCAATTAATATCCCAAGCATAGACAAACCAGAGCGAACTTTATTCGACCATAAAGTTTGAAATCCTTGATTTAAATGACTTAAGAATTCCCTTCCTACATCAAGATAACTACCTTGTTTTTTTTCAACACTCTGAGAGTTATTTTGATGAGGCAAGGGTAAAGACTTATCCGAAAAAAAGCGATGACTTATCGGCATCAGCCTTTCATCTGTTTGAATAACTCCATCACGTAAGCGAATGAGTCGTTTAGCTTGAGTTCCAATTTCATCTTCGTGGGTAACTAAAATAATTGTAATACCTTGATCATTCAGTTGACGAAGAATCGTCATGACTTCTTTTTCACTCTTAGAATCTAAATTCCCTGTCGGTTCATCGGCAAAAATAATTCGAGGATTATTAATCAACGAACGAGCAATCGCGATTCTTTGTTGCTGTCCCCCCGAAAGCTCATTCGATTTATGATGAATACGTTCAGAAAGTCCGACCTGATTTAATAATACTTGAGCTTTATCTAAGCTAAATCCATCTTCTGAATAAGTTAAAGGCAACGATACATTTTGCCATGCCTCTAAACGCGGAAGTAAATTAAACTGTTGAAAAATAAAACCAATTTGTTGGCGACGAACAACCGCTAACTCATCATCGGTCAACTGCGCCACTTGCCTTCCATTAAGAATATAACTTCCCGATGTGGGCGCATCCAAAAGCCCCAAAATATGCATCAAAGTGGATTTACCAGAACCCGAAGGTCCCATAATAGCCACAAAATCACCCTCATCAATTTTCAAAGAGATACCCTTTAAAATATCTACGGTGTCATCGCCCATGACATAGGACTTTGTAATATCCTTAATTTCTATCATTACCGGCTCCTACGTGGACGCGATGGAGGACCAAATGGATTTTTAGAATTTGAATCTGAGGAATTTGACATTTTAAATTCCGGTATTAACAAGATATCACCTTCTGAGATCCCCGATGTGATTTCTGTCTTTTTACCATCCGTAAGACCCGTGACCACGAAAACCATCTTCCCTTCTTTAGATTCCAGCGCTTTAATTCGCACAACGCTCTTTGCCCCTTCAAAAGAAATGGCTTCAGAAGGGATAAGAATAACTTTTTCTTTTTTCTCGATCGTAAAAGTCACATTTGCGGTCATTCCACTTCTCATAAAATCGGGAATTTCAAAGGGAACAACATCTACATAGTAAGTCGTGACATTATTTACAGTGGTAGAGTCAAAAGCGATTTTATCAACCTCGGCTTTTAAACTTTCATTCGGATATGCATCAAGCTGAACAACAGCAGAAGCTTTTAACTTTATCTTTGCAATATCGGTTTCATCAACCTGTGCTTTGACCGTCAATTTATCTGACATCACAAAAATTGCATCTGATGTTGTAAAGCTCTGTCCAGGTTCTACATTTTTTTTAATTAATTTTCCGGAAATAGGTGCCATCACCGGTGTTGCTAAAAATAACTCAGACCACTTTTTATACTCAGCAGTTCCTTTGGCTCTGGCCGCGTCTAACATTGCAGCTCTCTCTGAAGAACTCATCCAAGCAATGATTTGACCTTTTTTAAGATCTTGTCCTTCGACGACAAGTATTTTTTCAATACGACCTGCAACCGGTGCTTTTATTTCTAAACGATTTTTAGGTTCTATCGTTCCTGTAGCTAAAATCGTATAGCTGATGTCTCCGACCTCAACTGGAATTTCAGTATAGGTTGTTTGGTTTTCAGATTTATTCTTTGCGACGAGCCATCCTCCTAAAACTAAGAAAATGGCAACAACAACAACGATCCATTTTTTATTCAATTTCATTTTCTTCATTTTATAACTCCAACACCTTGCGCTTTTTCCCAATTAGCTTCAGCAATGACTTTATCTCTCTTTTTCACTGTCTGATCTTTTTGATAGGAGATTAAATCAGACTCGATACGATCCCATTCATCGAAGGTTGACAGACCATTGTTATATTTTTCTCTGCTGATTTCTGCACGTACGACTCCGGCCTCTACAAACGCACTACTAACAGAATACTTTTCTAAAGCCTCTACAAATCCCGTATAGGCCTCTTTCAAAACAGCAATCAAATCCATTTGAGCGTTTCTCCAACTATTTTCTGCAACTAATTTTTGAGAAAATGCACTTTTTTGAGAAAAATAGTCTTTGCCTCCATCAAATAAATTCCAAGTCAAAGTAGCTCCGACAGACCACCTTTGATTTTGAGGAAAAAAATCTGAATCATTTCTACCAACAGATCCATTCACATCTAATGATGGTAAAAAACCAGAACGGGCGCTAGTTACAGAAGCTTCCGCCGACTGAATTTGCCCTGCGGCGGTTAATTTTTGAGGTGTTTTTTCTGATAAAGAAATAAAATTAGGTGGACCCGAAACACCAGATTCTGGAACAGCTCCCGTTACTTCAATATCTTCGTGGGGGCTTAATCCTAAAACTCTTGATAACTCACTTGCAGAAACATCTCTTTGATTTTTTGCCTGTAAAACATCTAACTTTGCCTGCTGAACTTGAGCTTTAGCTAGTAAAACAGATCCTTTATTTTCTCGCCCATTTTGAAAGCGTAATTCGATCATTGCTAAGTTTTCAGATCGTCGTTTTAAAATGCTTTCCGCTAAGGTTAAGGAATCTTTCGCATAAATTAAGTTGGCAAAGACTGATTTTAAATCATAAGACAATTGAGCTTTCACGGTTTGCAAATTGGCCTCTGCAACCATTACTTTACCTTCAAGACTTTTTACATTCGCAGAGTCACTGAGACCATTAAAAATATTCAAAGTCCCATTTAAAGATGCAGAATACCCTTCATCCGTAACTTGGTCTTCGATGTCTGTTTTAGAATATCCTAAACTTGCGTTTACTTTTGGAAGATAATTGCTATAGCCTGCATTTTTATCATAACGGGCAGAATTTAAATTCTCTTCTGCTGATTTTAGTTGGGCATTATTTTTTTTTATTACTTCGACACATTGATCGAAACTATAAGTCGAACTCAATGCCGACAAAGGACTCAATAATGCGATGGATATTATTCCAATATATTTTTTCACAGTTCCTCCATCTTAGACGCCTAAACATTGCACAATTCACAGATGAATCAGTCAACCTATACCCAGCCTAAGCATAAAATAATGGAAGATTGTGGAAAAATTAAAACTTATAGAGGAAAAACCCGTAAATCAGAAATATTCTCAATCTGATAAAAGGCCATAAAGAGTCTTTCGAGTCCTAGAGCAATTCCTCCAGAAGGAGGCATCCCGGCTTGCAAACACGCAAAAAATTCTTCATCCAAAGCAAGAGATGGCTTCATCATTTGTTTTTTCTTATTCAAATCTTCTAAAGAACGCATTCTTTGGATCTTAGGGTCATTAAGTTCATGAAAGGCATTGCATAATTCCATACCCTTCCAGTAGGCTTCAAAACGATCTCCCCAACCGTCCTCGGTCAAGCGCGCCAAAGCCGCCTGATAAGCAGGATATTTTTCCACAAAGACCAAGTGGTCTGGCGGCAACTGAGACTCAATTTTATCCATGAAAATCAAAAATATCATGTTATGATAAATCAAGAGCTCTAGAATGTTTTCTAGTGTGTGGTCTCTCACCAGAATATTTTCTTCTCATATGACCAGATGGTCTGGCATACAATAGTTCCAAGAACCATGATTCGTGCTCAATTTCCTCAGCAAGAATATCTTTTGCAATGTCATAAGTGGCTGGGTCTTTTCCTATTGTCA
>JBHIVS010000040.1:0-14134 GCA_041987885.1 Pseudobdellovibrionaceae bacterium
ATCATCCAAACCGTGAGCCGCACTGATTGTATCAGGTCTTGTGTGGGCAAGGCCTTCAGCCACGGAGTGCGGTTCAAAATCAAAAAGACTTGTGCCTGTAGAAATCAAAATACTTTCTGGCAGAGATGCCAAAGTCAGTATGTTTGTATTTTCCAAAACAAAAGCATGTTCAATAACATTTTCTAATTCACGAATATTTCCAGGCCAAGAATGTTTCTTTAAAACAGCCATGGCATCGGGAGTAATTCCATTAATTTTTTTACCGTGAGTTTGATTGAACTTACGGATAAAAATATTCACCATATGTTCCATATCTTCTTTTCGCTCGGAAAGAGCAGGTAAAAAGATAGGTACTACATTTAAACGATAGAAAAGATCTTCACGGAAAGCTCCAGTTTTGATCATGTCTTCAAGAGGTCTATTGGTAGCCGCAATAATTCGAACATTTGCCGGAAATTCGCGATTAGATCCTACAGGAGTAAAAACTTTTTCTTGAAGTACGCGCAAGATTTTTACTTGCATCAGTTGAGGCATATCACCGACCTCATCTAAGAACAGAGTGCCGCCTTCTGCAAACTGAAACTTACCAATTTTTCTTTGATCAGCTCCTGTGAAAGACCCTTTTTCGTGTCCGAATAACTCGGATTCAAAAAGATTTTCAGGAATGGCAGAACAGTTAATTGCGACAAACTTTTCGTCCTTAAGGGCAGAGTTAAAGTGAATCGCACGAGCCACTAACTCTTTACCCGTTCCAGAAGCACCTCTGATTAAAACAGGAGTGTCTACTTTTGCTAGGCGATGAATGATGTTAAAAACTTTTTGCATCGACGTCGTATGGCCGATAATTTTTCGACCTTCTTCAACCATCACAGGTGCTGATACTGCGATGTTGGAAATTAAATTATGTGCAAGCAAAGCTTTGTCGATAAGTTGAACTAGCTCTTCACTTGGGACTGGTTTTGGAAGGTAATTGTAAGCGCCATCTTTAACCGCTTGGATAGCATCATTAAGAGTTGCATGTGCGGTCATGATGATAACGATGATACCTGGATCAAATTCTTTAATTTGTCGAAGCGTCTCAAGACCATTTAAGCGAGGCATGTCGACATCAAGAATGACAACATCGAATTTTAAGGGACTTGCTTTGATAGTTTCCAAAGCATTGATACCGTCAAATGCTTCTTCAATTTCAAACTTATTAGCAGTTGCGAGTGCGGTTTTGACTGATAGTCTCAAACCTTGATCATCATCTACAACTAGAACTCTAAGCATGGAAGTCTCCTTGTTCGAAAGGTAGTTCTACAGTAAATGTGGAACCATTTCCATGGGAAGATTCTACAAAAATGCGCCCGTGGTGTAACTCTGTGAAATACTTAGCTAAATACAGTCCTAGGCCGGACCCCTTCACCGATGAAGATTTTACATTTTTTGACCTAAAGAACTTCATAAATATCGACTGAAGTTCATCGACAGGAATCCCAGGGCCCTGATCGGCAACTTGAATAACTATTTTATTATTAGACTCCTCAGAGCTCACTAAAATTTTAGTATCTTCGGGGCTATATTTAATCGCATTTTCAATCAAGTTGGAAAAAATTTGGCGCATAAGATCTGAGTCTACTTGGATAGGGAACAGAGGTTCTAGTTCGCATATAATTTGAATACGTTTTACCTTTGCCAAAAACTCATGTTTTTTGATTACATCCGTTAACAGAGCATTAATGTCCTTAGAGACCAAATTTAGCTGCACACCTTCAGACTCGATTTTTCCATAACTAAGAATCGCATTAATAAATTTTAAAAGATCATCCGAGCTATGTTTAATGGTGTCAACGGCGTCTCTTTGTTGATGGCTGAGAGTAACGTTATCTGCTAAAATAACATCGGTCATGCCTTGAATACGAGCAATTGGAGTCTTTAAATCATGAGACATCATAGAAATGAAATTTGATTTTAACTCTTCAACTTGTTTTAAAAGTTTATTTTTTTGGAAATATTCCCAGCTGCGACGATTTTCAATAATTAGACGATAGGGCAGTAGTAAGTAGTAGCATAGTAGAACCGTGATAATAGGCCCCGCCAATGGCAGCCATAGCCCCAGAGACCAAAAGCTGAGGGTGCTTACGACGATTAAAATCAGAATTGCAGCCCCAAGAAAGCTTAATCCTTTAACTGGAGTCATCGACATCACAGCATAGGTTGCTAAGATAGCAGCTAGAAAAATTAAGACCCAGTTAACATATTTAGGAACTCGCACAGCTCCGTTATTTAAAATCAAAGTATCTATGATATTTGCCAACATTTCAGAGCGGGGCATGGCTGTGGCATCACGGCTATAAGGAGTCTGTATGTATTCGCCATTAGAGAATTTTAAATCAGTTCCTAAAATGACAATTTTGTCTTTTAAAGAAGGAAGATTTGAAGCATATGTCTGTAAATCTTCAAAACCAATTTTTGGATAATAGCCTGTTTTTTTAAAATTAATGTAGGCTTGATCTGTATCGTAGAATTTAAAAATACCTTTGATGTTATTAATATTTTCAAGCTCGGGGTTGATTTGTCGAGCAACAATCAGAGGTAATAAAGGGCGATTTTGAAATGTCAAAATCATGCGACGAGTAACGCCGTCTTTTGCAAAGTTCACAAGATCAGAAGTCTTAGGTGCAGGAACGACAGAGACTTGTTCCAGAGGATCTTTAAGAAATAATTCGTCTTCTTCGCCAATCAGAGGAGTCGATCTGCCAGCAACATAGACATTTTTGTTTCCTACAAATTGAGCTTCCCAAAAGTTTTTTTCAGTTTCAGATCCGCTTATTTCGTCAAAAGGAAAATCATAAATTACGGCCAAAGGTTGTTGGGCTAGAATTTTATCCAAAACTTGAGACTGAGCTACGGCAGAAGGAAATCCTTTATTGAACTCAACAGTTTCAGGAGTGATTGTGATGAGTTGAATGGTTTCCGAGCTAGAGTGCAACGGCTTTGTTTTAGCTCGGAGGTCGTAAAGATAAGACTCTACGAACTCCAAATTTAATTGTCCGATAAAAATAGAAATAGCAGTTACAAAGACGGCGAAAACAGCCAACGCTTTACGTGAGCTTCCTAAAAAGGACTCTAAATGAGAGGGCGATTGGCTATTTGGTTCTTGCATAGTTATTGAACAGGAATGCAGTCATTTCCTGGAATTCTCTCCATTTTTATTTTGCTAGATTCTTTTCCAGAACCTTTTGTTGTTTTAGGTGTGGGAGTGATTTTTTTAATATGTTTTGAAGTCATGGTGTTACTCCTATTCTCGCTTTCTTATAATATAAAAAACTTAGTGCTATCAAGGACTGAGTACGCTCACAGAAAGTATCCGATTTTTTCGAAAAACTCCCTGTCGCTTTTTTGTGGATATATAAACACCCGCCGCCGCAGAGATGGCGCGCCCAGCAGGTTTGGCAGTTGTTTTGCTCGATCAAGGGGGTGTTGTTCAATGAATTGTCTCCTGACAAATTATTGAGATCTAATTCTTGATCTTTAAGTCCAACCATCCAAGGGCAGGTATAAACCCGCGCTTGAGTGTCCATGACGGCTAGATTTTTTCTTATGCCGCAATGGTTTTCTATTCTAATTTGTTCGTCTAAAATTTTAAAATGTTTATTGAATTGATCTATTTTGCGTAATTCAGATTCTCCACCCTTGTGGAAGGCTTTAGCGGCGACAAGTTCCATTTTTTCAATAAATGATCTTGAAGCTTCCAAAGAAGTTTCCTCGACAGAAAACGTAAAAGTATAACGATCAAAATTTAAGGAAGAATAAAAGTCATAGGCTTCAACTAAATTTAAGTTATGACAATCAAATACACCATGTACTCCTAAAGATGAAATTTGATCTCTGTGGGAGGTGAGATTTTTTAATCCCTCTAGAATTGCCGCAGTTGTACTTTTGCCATCTTTGCGAGGGCGAACCATGTCGTTAATTTCCGCAGGACCATCCATGCTGATAGTAATGTGGGCTTTAATTTTTGATAAAAGCTGTACATTGCTTTCTGTGAGTAAGGTCCCATTTGTGACGATGGAAAAAGTTAAATCAATATTTTTTCCTGCGATCAGAAGCTGTGCATAGTCTGCAATTTGTTGAATGCCCGAAGGATAAAGTAAAGGCTCTCCACCTAAGAAAGTTATGTTGAAGCTTTCCCCTGAATTCAGTCGTTCAGCGATGAGTCGTAGTTGAGGCAGAGCCTTGGCGACATCAAGATGTTTGGTTTTTGAACCATAACTTCCATCTCCTCCCGCCGCGCAATAGTTACAGCTTAGGTTGCAAATTTGAGCAACGTTCACAGTTAAAGATCGAACACCAACAGTAAGGCTTCGAACAGGAGGTATGTCTGTAATTTCAGAATTCCAAACTTCGAGGTCTTTCATGATTTCGGTCGACTGAGGTTGTTGAGACCTCGGATTTAAAGCCTCCCAAAGGTCTTCAGAAACCTCTGCGATTTCCATATTTTTTCCATGAAAAGCCAATGGAGATTGATCTCCAAACTTAAAGGCTACAATGTCTTTGAATCTACGACTTTCCATGCGAGTTTCTTATAGCAAAGAGCGTTCCAGTTTTTCATTGAATGAAAGAATATAAATATGAGTATTTTCAAGTACTTAAGAAAAGCATAGTGGTGTCATTTAGGTATCCACTGTCTATCTCCTGGGGACAAAAGGTAACTTTTATAAAAATGGAAAAAGATAAAGATATTTTCTAAGAATCTTAGACTGAACTTTTGGACCGATTTTCAGTCTAAACGTTATAGGATTCAGTTTATATTTGCTCACATTTTTAAAAAAAAGCATTCTGATGTGAGTATGTCTATCACGATTAAATTTTGGGGTGTACGTGGCTCATTGCCGACATCACCTTCTCCAGCAGAGTGGAATGAACACATCTCAGGTCTCCTGAAGGGGATGCATTCTCATGGTATTCACGATGAAGTATCGGCAAAGTCCTATCTTCAGCGTCTTGGATTAACCCAGGTCGGCGGTTTTGGTACTGCTACAACTTGTGTAGAGTTAATTTCAAATCAAAGTAGTTTAATCATTGATGGTGGCAGTGGAATTAAACATCTCAGTGATAATTTGATGTCTGGGGCGGCAGGAAGAGTTAAAGGTCGCTACAATATTTTTATGACTCATTTTCATTGGGATCATGTGATTGGACTTCCATTTTTCTCTCCTCATTTTATTCCGGGTTGTGAAATTCATTATTATGGTGTGCAGGATGAGTTAGAGGAAATGATTAGGGGAGTTTTTAAAAAACCCTATTTCCCAGTTCCTTTTGAACAGTTGAAGGCAAAAATTGTATTTCACAAAGTAGAACCAAGAGTTCCTTTTAAAATTGAAGATCTTACCTGCACTCCGTATTTATTGGATCATCCCGACGAGTGTTGGGGGTTGAAGGTTCAAGTGAACGGAAGATGTTATTCTCATTGTGTAGATACTGAGGGAACTCGTGTTTCAGCTGAAGAGTTGAGAGAAGATTTACCACTTTATCAAAATGTAGATTTGCTTTATTTCGATGCTCAATATGCTCTCAATAGTTTGGCCGATAAGGTGAATTGGGGACATAGTGCTGCGCAAGTCGGACTAGATATTGCGATCCGTGAAAAGATCCCGCAGGTTCTGTTTGCTCATCATGATCCGAGCGCAAAGACATCTGATATTATTGAATTAGGTCGTCAAACTCAGCAGTTTTATGATAGTAAAATGGATCTTGAGCACGATAAAGGCAAAGAGCCTTTTAGAGTAAAGTGGGCTTTTGTTCATGAAGGAATGGAAGTTAAGCTTTAAGGTGTTTTTCAAAAAAAGAGAGATTTTAAAATCTCTCTTTTTTTATATTTCTTATTTTCTAGAATCAAAAACTAATTCAACTTCTTGAGGCTGACCTTCTTTGAGTACGCCCAATGCCTGTAGAGTATCTGAATCAAGTTTTCTAATTTCAACGCCCTCTGGCCATTTGAAATCAGTGCTTGGGTAGCGAGAACCATAGTTTTTCATGAACTGACTCCAGATAGGAACGGCCCCGCTAGCTCCTGTTAGTTTGTGAGGTATGTTGGAGTCATAGCCCACCCAAACAACACTGGTGATATAGGGAGTAAAGCCTGCGAACCAAGCATCTTTGTTGTCACTAGTTGTTCCCGTTTTTCCTGCTGCTGGATTAGTAAATCCACCCAATGTAATTGCACGAGCAGTTCCTGATAAAACAGTTTGCTTCATCATGCCTACAAGTTCAGCAACCGTTTTTGCAGGCACAACTTGCTGAGGTTTGGCTTGATGCTCAAAGACAACTTCGTTTTCTGCATTGAGAGCTTTTTGAACGAAACTAAGTTCTTTACGCTCTCCCATATTGGCCATAGTCATGTAGCTTTTAACGACTTCCAAAGGGTACATTTCAAAGGCCCCAAGAGTCATTGATGGAACTGTTTTAAATTTGGAATCAACGCCCATCATGTGTGCAACTTCAGCGATATTGCTCAAACCGACTTTTAATCCTAATGCAGCTGTTGCTGAATTTAATGAACTCTTCAGAGCATAAAACATAGGAACTTCGCCATAAAAAGTTTTGTCGTAATTTACTGGCGACCAAACTTGTTTGTCGTATTTATATGAAAACTTTTCGTCAGGAATTAGAGTGATCGGAGTGTACGGAGTACCTTGTTCAGTTTCGTTCATCAGAGCCGTTAGATAAACGAATGGTTTCATGATAGAACCAATTTGACGATGCCCATCGATGCCGCGATTAAATTGTGATTTGCGGAAGTCTCTGCCACCGACGATAGCTTTAATAAGTCCAGAGTCATTGTCAGCAACAAGAACTGCGCCTTCGAGGTTTTGGCCCTTTTCTTTTTGGGCTTTGATATACTTATTGTTAGTTTCAATACGACTTAGTTGATCATTCAGTGCAGTTTGTGCAGCGTCTTGTGCTTGGAGTTCTAAGCCTGTGTAGATTTTTAATCCTTCAGGATCAATTCCTGCATTGGTGAGCTGTTTTCTGACGGCATCAAGATAATAGGGAGCAGTTTCTACCGCGATTCTTTTTTGAGCAACTGGTAAAGTGGCTTGTTCCGCCTCTTGAAATTCTGACTCAGAAATAAAGGAATATTCTTTTAATTTTTCTAAAACAAGTTTACGGCGCTTCAAGGCATTTTCAGGTTTTTTAAATGGATTATAAAGCCCTGGGCTATTAACAATAGCAGCTAACAGTGCGCAGTCCGCAGTATTAAGGTCGCCAATTTCTTTATTGAAATAGTATTTAGCAGCGGCCCCATAACCACGAACTTGGAAGGCTCCATTTTGACCAAGATAAATAATATTCAAATAAGTTTCTAAGATTTCATCTTTGGAAAATCTTGCTTCTAGCAAGATAGACATAATGAATTCTTGATATTTTCTTTTTAAAGTTCTTTCGCTTGTTAAAAAATAATTTTTTACAAGTTGTTGAGTGATTGTTGATCCGCCTTGGGCTTTTCTGCCTGAAGTTAAGTTTTTAAAGAGAGCTCTAAAAATTCCTTTGAGACTGATACCTTTATGTTCCAAAAACTGTACGTCCTCTATGGACATGACTGCATTTGAGCATACGGGAGGTAGATCTGCGAGTGTAAAGGGAATTTGCATCAGGGGTTCACTGCCAATATATTGAGCAATTAGTGCGGCTTCCGTGTAGATTCTCGAGACTTCTTGATAAGGGGAGCCTTTAAGTGTTCGAGTGATTTTGTTTTCTGTGTCAACAACAAGAACTTGAATTTCAGAGTCAAGTTGAGCTTCTGGGATTTCAGTGTTTACCCAACCGATGCAAAATGCATCCTTCTCAGAGAGACCGATTTGTGTTCTTGCAGAGCATTGCTCTCTCTCGGCTATAAAATAGTCTCCGGCAAGAAGTCTTTGATCATAAGTGCGCAGACGATAATTGTTGCGTTCAAAGAGATCTTTAAGTCGTTCTAGGCTGGTAATTTGATCTACCTTATAGACGGGGGGAGATGTGTAAAACTCTGTGGGAATCAGGAATTTTTTTGATTCCAGTTTTTTACTCATTTCTTTTTCAAGAGTAATGAATGAATAGGTTGCAATCCCGCATCCAGAGATGATTGCAAGCGTCAGAAGGATTGTAAAAGCTTTTAAAATAGTCTTTAATCGTGGTCGCATCATGCTAACAGAGTAGTCATAAATCTTCTGTAGAACAACTATAGAAATGCATTTTAAATTGCTCTTTTGAAAGGATCGTTGTGGCTAAAAAGAAAGCTTCAGCAAAAAAAGTTCAAACTAAAAAAAAATCCACTCAAGTAAGTAAAGCTGCACCTAAAAAGGTAGCTAAATCTGTAGGCAAAATAGCAAAGGCTAAACCTTCTGTAAAAAAAGTTGCTAAAAAAGTCCTAAAAAAAATAGTAAAAAAAGCTAATCCAAAGTCGTTAACCAAGAAAACCTCTTTGAAAGCGACAAATGTAGCTTCAAAAAAAGCATCTTCAAAAGCACCGAAGGTAGTAAAAGCTAAAAAAACACTTTCAACGGCGAAGTCTGTGAAAAAGACAGTTGTTAAAGAACAACCGATAAAGCCATCTCTAAAGTCTAATACTGTGTCGCAGTCAGTGAAAAAGCCTATGGCGCTAGTAAAATCTAAAGGACCGGATTTAAAAAATTTGATCGGTAAACTTCAGCCATTGGATGATCGTGTATTGGTGGCTCTTGGTGAAACTGAAAAAATGACTGCAGGTGGTTTGTATATTCCAGCTACGGTATCTGATGTCTCTGGAAATTTGAAGGGGACAGTGGTTGCTGTTGGTAGAGGACATCAAAATAAAAAAGGTCATGTTAAAAATATGGACGTTCAGGTGGGTGATGAAGTTTTGTTCTCTGAATATGCAGGTTCTAAGGTGAAATTGGAAAATTCAGATTTAGTAATGCTTCGTGAGACTGAAATTCTTGGGATTGTTTCAAAGTAAAGGATATTCAATGTTGAAATTAGCTCTTCGTAATTTAATGGCACTAGGAGTTTTGATTGCAGCTAGCAGTGCGCAGGCTTTTTCTGTGGACTGGAGTGGTGCTTATAGACTCGAGTGGGTTCAAGTTAATAAGCCTTCTTTGGGAACACCTTCTGATCAAAAGGCTTACGGATTAAATCATCTTTATTTACGCCCTAAAATTATCGCATTTGATGGTGTTAATATTTATTCTAAAATTCATCTTTTAAACAGCAACCAGTACAAATATTCTCAATTGGGAGATATTTGGGGACGCGGAGAAGCTGGTCTAAACAGTGGTAATCAAGGAACTTCAGATATTTCAGTAAGTCAGTTGTATTTGACAGTAAACCAAGAATACGGTGCTTTGATCGTTGGTCGTGCTCCTTATGATTTCGGTCTTGGAATGACTTATAGTTCTGGCGAAGGAATGTTTGATCACTGGTATAACACTCGCGATATCATTGGATATAAGGTTGTTATTGGAAACTGGTTTTTGATGCCTTCTTTGGGTAGAAAAAATGTAAGTGGTTACAATCAAAACGGGACTGTGACTTTGATTGGTGCTCAGTTGCAGTATGAAAATCCTGAAACTCGTTCTTTGCTTGGTATCTATCAAGAAAACATCAGGGGTAGAGGCAATGACGATAACTACACAGACGATCAAGTTTTAGCTTACGGTGGCGCGGGTGCAACTCGTACAGATTCTTTGAAAATTCAAAAAACAAATTTTGTATTTGGTCGTGGATTTGATTCGTTTAGTTTCAAATTTGAAGCCGGTTTTCAATCTGGTGAAGTGGGTGTAAAAACAGCGACGAATAAAGAAGTTTCTGTAAACGGCTATGGTATCGCGGCTGAATTTGAAATCCCTGCCAAAGAAGATTCTAAATGGGATTATGGATTCAAATTAGGTATGGCAACTGGTTACAATGGCAGCGAAGCTTCTTATGGAGCTTATGCATTTAATCCAAACTATGATGTTGGAATGTTGTTGTTCAATCAAAGACTTGGTAACTACGATATTTTCAATACAAACGTGATTAAAAATGGTGCAACTCCTGTTTCTCAAACAGCAGATGATGAAATGATCAGCAACGTTGCTTATCTAGCGCCTTCTGTAAATTACTCTTTTACTGATAAATGGAGTCTACGTAATACTTTGGTGTATGCACAATTATTAGAGACTCAAAAAAACTCTGTTGATTCTACAAAAGATTTAGGCCTAGAATGGGATATCAACCTTGTTTACAAACACAGTAAAAAAATACAGTGGGTAAATCAGGTAGGTCTTTTGTTCCCAGGTGACGCTTGGAAAAACGGAACTGGAACAGATGGAAACTATTCAAATAGTTTCACTTATGGATTTACTTCGAAAGCCGCCATCAGCTTTTAGATTGCAACTTGAATACAACTTGTACGACAGCTAGATGACTACTTGAAACAACTTGTATGGTGGTGAGCAGGGCCCAGAGGACGCAAGTCCTCTGGGATTTTTTTTGCCTAAAATCACTTTTGTCATATGATTTGATAGGCTGTTTTTAAACTTATCAAAGATTCTCAAGTGAAATATAAAGACTATTTTACAAATAGGAAAAGGGCCCATCATGGACCCCTAGGAGTGAGCTTCTATTTTTGTTAGTAAGTATTAGTTACCTACGCGTAGAGCTAATGGACTTGGCAGAACTGTTCCTTGGTTAACTGGGTTGCCTTGATTTAAAACAGTTGCTGTTGGAGCCATCGGTTGCGGAGTTACCACTACAGATGATGTAGTCGGCTGTTGAATCGTTGTTGGTTGAACTACGATTTGTTGGCCAGTTGTTGGGATAATCATTCCTTGACTCGCTTGTACTGGTGCATTTCCGCGAGCTGGAGCTTGGAATCTTTGGTTAATATCTACTCCCGCTGGAAGAACAATGACTGTTCTTCCATCTTGAGTTGTCAATTGTTGTGCTCCTTGGATTACAATCGGAGAACCATTTCCTACTGAGCCGATAGTCGCCGTTGAGCCAATTGTACCTGCTTGTGTTGTTGTATTTAATAAAGCCTGTGGATTGCTTAAGCTAGCGTAGAATTGTGTTTTAAAGTCTTGAATAAACTTGTTGTACACATTTGTTGTATTCATATCCATCAAACCATTTTTATTAGCATCAGATACTGCTTGGCCAGAGCTATTCATTAATAATTCTGCAAGTAACTTGGTTGTGTTAAATCTATCATTAGCTTCCGTTAGGAGTTGAGATTTTTGATTAATATCTGTAGTTGTTTTTGCTTGTTCATTAACTTTGTGGAAATTACTAACTTCCATTGCCAACACTTGTGTTTCGATAGACATTACCTTAGCTCTGATGTCTTCAAAGTTCGCAGGGATTTTGGCAATCATTTTTTCCACTGTACGTCTAAGTTCATTTACAAATTCTTTTTTCGTCGATAGATCAGATTGGCTTCCGAAAAGCATTTGTTCCAAAGAGCTAGAATTTGAATTCAAAGAGGAAAGCTTTTGTCTTGCTTCGGCAATTTGATTTACCAATAAAGGCTGCACTTCATTGATAAAGAAAGTATTTGCTTCATAGCTAGAGATTTTTGCATTTTTTGATCTCATTAAAGAAATCATTCCATCTGACAAACATGCAAGTTTATCAGCTGCTGCTGTTTTAGCTTCACACTTTTCGATAACGCGATCGAATACGTTTTCGCGTACAACTTCTCTTTCTGTGATTTCTTCCATCTCTACGACTTCAGATTTTTCAGCAACTTGTTTTTCATGTTTTGGTGCTTGAGTGTCTTTTTCACTCGATGCAATTTTTTCCATCAAAGCATCGTTAAGTTCTTCGATATCTGCACGGTTGCTGATTCCAAGATGAATGGTTTCAAAACAATCGTTGCACGATTGACCTTCAGTTTTTGTTCTTTGGACTATCGCCAGTGTTTCATTTGCTGAATCACCTTCGATATAGCGTACTTTTAATACTCCGTTTGAAGTATAGATTTTATTGCTTCTTGTTTCTTCTTTTTCTGCTGTTGATGGTTTTGTTTGGGCATCTTCTTTAGCAGCTGTATTTAGGTTGCTAGGTCTTGCTGGTCCTGTTTTTCTGTTGCTAGCACTGCTCCCACGAACTGATGCTAGAGCCGCTTGTTCTTCTTTTGCTTTCGCAACGTCTTCTTTAATGTCGGCGTCTTCAACGTCATCAACAAATTCAATCTCATCAGAGGACTCGTCTAACTCAGAAGATAATTCAATGGTACTGTACTTTTGTTCAAAGCGATTAAAATCAAAGGAAAGATTAGTTCCTAAGATTGCGATCAAGCCGGCAGCCAATAACCATTTGCGGTTTTTATAAGTTAGTTTCATAAGTCCTCCTAAAGTTAAGCCCATCCACGGGCATTTTCCTTCTTTCTTAAAATGCTAGATAAGTGCCATTTTATTGAGTCTTGGTATGCAGAGGCTTAACTATTTGAAATAACTAAGGTTAAGGTAAAGATCTTTCTTCGAAGGGGCAGAGATTGGATTGTTGAAATTTTAGAGACCCAGAATGAGAATTTTAAAATGTTCTGTGATCACATAGGGTTATGTTGATTTATAGACTATGGACTTAGAGTGGAAAGGGACGAAAAAGGTGCAAATTAACGACTGTTGAAACTTCGTGAATTCAAGAGATGCTTAAATAGAGAGAGAAATAACGTCTCTAAAATCAGGGAGATATGTTGCATCTTGAGACGGTTTGTTTCATATAAAGAGCTATGAAGTTTGTCTTTTCTCCAAGTGAAAAACCCGAAAATGTGTCTGTGCAAGACTGGAACGATTGGTTCTGGCAATTGCGCCATTCTTTGAAAAACAAAGAGGACTATTCTCAAGTTTTTACTTTGGCAGAGGATGAAGAAAAGGCCTTCGCCGAAGGTTCCTCTGTATTTAATATTCGTACGACACCTTATTATGCGGCCTTAGCAAATAGTGATACTTCGGGATCTCTGCGCCGTATTTTAATGCCCCATGCGCTAGAGATGGAGCAGGGTGAACAACAGATGTTGGACCCTTTAGGTGAAAAGAAAAATCAGGCCGCGAAAAGACTGATTCATCGATATTCAGATAGAGTGTTGTTTTTAATTACTGATATGTGCAGTGTTTATTGTCGTTTCTGCACACGCAAACATTTCACTGGCCAAGAACAAGCTTTCCTAAAAAAAGACGAATACCAAGAAGCCTTAGATTATATTCGTTCGCATACGGGAATTCGTGAAGTCATTCTCTCTGGCGGAGATCCTCTAACGGTGGGGGATAGACATTTAGAACAAATTCTTTCTGATCTAAGAGATATTGAGCACGTAGAAATTATCCGCATCGGCTCTCGCATGCCGGTGGTTTGTCCGATGCGTATTACGGATGAGCTTGTGCAGATTTTAAAAAAATATAAGCCCGTCTATGTGATGTCTCACTTTAATCATCCAGCAGAGCTAACATCTGAAGCAGTAACGGCTTTAGAAAAATTAGTGGATAACGGTGTGCCCGTAATGAATCAAATGGTGTTATTAAATGGGGTCAACAATCACCCAGCCCTGGTTCAAGCACTGAATCGTCGTTTATTGTATTTAAGAGTAAAACCTTACTATATGTTCCAGTGTGATCCTTCTGTAGGTACAGATCATTTACGAACATCCATCGAAGATTCCATGGAAATTCAAAAGGAGCTATGGGGTCATCTATCTGGTTTAGCAATGGCCAATCTATCTATTGATATCCCAGACGGCGGAGGCAAAGCCTACGTAGTCCCAAATTTCCAAACCCATCACGAAGACCGAACAAGAACCTTCGTAGGCTGGGACGGCGTCAAAGCTCAATACATCAGCCCACCAGCAAACAAAATTCAAAAGCCCAAAGCAGATCTATATCTAAAAGAGTGGGAACAACTAAAAGCAGCCAAAAAATAAAAAAGAAATTTTTATCAATGAAGTCTCTTAGGTGTTGAGAAAACTCATAGGCTTAAATTGAAAAAGAAATACTAGAAAACTAAATTCAAAAATGAAGAGCGAAGAAGAAATTTAAAATTCCCCTCCGATTTTACCAAAATTCACGTGTTCCCCTGCAATTGAAAATGGGTATTCCTAGTTGATCTCCACAGCAGCTCTCTGCCAAAGGCAGAGGCGTCCGCGAGGACTTCA
>JBHIVS010000041.1:0-14120 GCA_041987885.1 Pseudobdellovibrionaceae bacterium
TTCTATCTGGCAAAGATGGGCCAACAAGTCCAACAAGACACTATTCTACTTGCCGGTGTCGTTTTCATGGCAGAAAGCGTGAAAATCCTAAATCCCTCTAAAAAAGTTTTAGTCCCAGATATGGGTGCAAGCTGCTCTCTAGTAAAAGGCGCTCCTTACGATAAATACCTCGCTTGGAGAAGATCTCATCCTGATGCTTTGGCAGTTACTTATATTAATTCTAGCACAGAAGTGAAATCTATTTCAGATGCGATTATCACTTCATCAAATGCACAACAAATCATCGAATCTATTCCTAAAGATCGTCCAATTTTATTTGGACCGGATCAACATTTGGGACGTTGGTTATCTAAAAAACTAAACCGTGAATTTGTATTGTGGCCTGGAGCTTGTGAAGTTCACGTTTTATTTAATGCAAAAAAACTTTATGAACTCATTTCTGAACATCCAGATGCAGTTGTCATTGCTCATCCTGAATGTGATGAATCCGTTTTACAACATGCTTCCGTGATTGGATCGACTTCTCGATTACTAGAAGAAGTAAAAAACAATCCAGCCAAAAAATTTATCGTAGCAACGGAAACTGGTATTTTTCATCAAATGCAAAAAGTACGTCCTGATGTTACTTTAATTCAAGCTCCTGTGATGGACTCTGGATGCTCTTGCAATGATTGTCCGTACATGAAAATGAACAGCTTAGAAAAAATTAAAATGGCTCTAGAAACTTCTAAGCCTGAAATTAAAGTCGATGAGGAGCTTCGCTTAAAAGCTAAGATCGGCCTTGATCGCATGATGGATATCACCTCAGAAAAACCTGTTACTTGGCCAACTCACTTCAATCAGTAATATTATAAAAGGGATTTAAAAGATGAATGTCATTGTTCAAACACCTTTTGAATC
This sequence comes from Pseudobdellovibrionaceae bacterium, assembly GCA_041987885.1. Lineage (GTDB taxonomy): Bacteria > Bdellovibrionota > Bdellovibrionia > Bdellovibrionales > Bdellovibrionaceae > Bdellovibrio. Next base: position 901 of record JBHIVS010000041.1, read on the forward strand.
CCTAAATAAAATTCTAAAAGAAACACTACCTTCAATCTTATCTACAATTCCGAATATTGAATTACAATTAATTGTAAAATCTGAATGGGGAAGTGAATCCCCTCATAACAGAGAACTTTTAAAAGAATATCGCAATGCTCATCAAGGTGAATTTTTATATTCGTCGATTTCCCACTGTAGGAATTTAGGCATTTTAGTATTTTCTAATCATCCTATTGGAATTGATATTGAAGAAAGTATTCGAGCAAATTTAAGCGTTGTCGGTAGAATTTCAAGCCATGAAGAAATGCAAGAGCTTGAATTATCTAATATTCCCGTCTGTAATCTATGGTGCGCCAAAGAGGCATCTTATAAATCACTTCAGGGTTTTTATCAGCCCGCAGTTGTCTCTGCTCTGACAATAGACAATTGGACAGCCTATTCTGATTTTTATCAATTTCGTCTACAAAATTTAAATGATTTCAAAAAAGCAGAATCACAAATTGGTTGGGTTTATTCCTATGAGCGATGGACTCTGAGTGCTTTTATGTTTTTAAATTAAAAAACGTAATCTAGATCATATTTATCTAGTTCAAAGGGCACGTAGATAAGTACTGTGTACGACTTCGCCTAACTTAGGATGTGAGTCTAGATGTCCTCATTAACCATTTTTAAGCACTCACTCATCCAATCTGTAAGGGCGTCAAATCCATAGGGTCTGTTGTAATAATTTGACTGGGCGTAAATACCTTAGACACCCAAAGGGGGCTTAAAGACGACTTAAATCTCACTTTAAGATGGCACGAGTTCTGAATAGTAACATTTCTGTAACGAAATCCCCTTACTACAAAAGGAATATAAATATGAAAAAAGCTATTGTTGGAACTGTACTTTCTGCATTCATGGCGACCTCTGCGTTAGCAGCTAATACCGGCACTTTACTTCTAGAAGGTCAGGTTCAAGATACAACTAGCATTGAAATCACTCCAGATGCTGCTAGCCACCGCTCTTTGAACATCCTTGGTGGAGAGTCTGCTCGTTTAGTAGGTACTTCAAAAGAAATTTCTAATAACCTTGCGGGATACACAGTATCTGCTAAATCAGCAACAGGCGGTAAGCTTGTGCACACAACAAATTCAAGCATCTCTACAAACTATAAATTAAGCTACAACAACGCTGCTGCAATTTCTTTGGGAACAACAGATACAGTTGTAAAGGATGTAACATCTTTGACAAGTTTGACTGAGTCTATCTCAAACATTAAAGTTGATGTGACAGCTCTTCCAACTGCCGTGACTGGTACTTACCAAGACACAGTGACTTTCACGATCCAAGCTCGTTAATTTTATAAATAGTTAAAAACTTAAGGGCCTACCTCAAAAAAGGTAGGCCTTTTTTATTATTCATTGGACTGTACGGTCAGCTGAATCGTGTCCTTGTACTGACCTTTTCTTTTTCCTGAAGTGTTGCCGATTGTGACCACAACATTATTTACGTCACCGCTAGCTGGAGAAACACCCGCCTTAGTCATAATTTGCGACCAATAACTAATAGGTACAGTTACACCATTAATAGACATTGTATAATCAATCGTATCCGACTGACCTGCATGTTTTAACTTCCCGCCATTTTCAGATGCCGCATACACGGTGGCACCGGCATTATATTTTAGAATAATATCTGCCGATCTCGTCATCCCTGTCGACATTCCGTGAAACATCATTTTGTAATCACGTTTATTAAGATCAAAAGCAGATCCCGTAGCTACAACTGAAATGTCGTATTTTTTAAAAGAATCAAAACTTATATTTTTATACACAGAAGCTATTTCCGTATAGGAAGTTGGCGTTCCACGATACAAAGTCACTTTGACATTTTCATTATAGCGCCCTGCTTTTCTCCATGGATTCGTATCATCAATAATAATTGAATACGACTGGCTTTGAGAAATATTGTGAGACCCAGCCGCTAAATTGCCACATAATACATCAGAGCAAGATGTACCATCGGGAACTTTTTTTAATACATATAAACCACCAGCATCTCGGTAAAGCTGATAAGGCCACTCCGCACCCGATAATCTAAATGCCCGCGTAGAGTATGAAGAACCAGAACCATAATCTAAGGTCACAAAATATGGACAAGCCCCCGCAGTTGTATTTCCACTCACTACAACATTATAGGTGCCTGTCTTAGGACCATCTGAACTAAAATATGGAGATGGCTGAGTTAAATATAAACTCAGCCCTGTGCAAGAAAATGCTTTCTGCGAAGAAACAACAATCGCACTGAAAGACATTAAAATAGCTATGGTTTTCATTGTGCCCCCTTGCCTTCAACGACAACATCACCCAAATTCAGTACTCCTTCTTTGGAAGGCGTCACTGTGAACTTCAAGGCAGCTAATTCTGGATGAGAAGTTTTTATAGTATATGTTCCTGGCTTTAAGCCTTCGACCACGAAGGCACCTGATTGGCCCGTAAAGAATGTATTATCAATCAGATCTCCTTTGTCATCGAATATATCTCCGGCAGCATATTTCAGCGGCGAACCGTCTTTAAATATAAAACGACCCCGCACCATTATTTTATGGTCAATATTCAAATCAATTAAAATTCCTGATTTGTACGTCGGTTGAGTTTGATAAAATTCGCGATCTAACAAATAACCCATCGGCAATTGAGTGGAATCCACATTTACCGTACTCACATAATAAGAAATCTGATTGCGCAGAATCACTGTTTCTCTATATCCACCAACAAGCTTTGCATCGTCTTTAATACTATTTGGATTAATGGAAAGTTCAGCACCATCTGGCAAATCATTTGCTGCCAATAAAATAAAGCTATCATTTATTGGCTGAGTGAAAGCAAATTTAGAACCTACCCATGCTATTCCTGAACTCAGGCCAAGTGATGTCGTACTTTGTTGACGGCTATCATAAAAATTCGAGCTATGGTCCAACCTTAAACTTGCAGGTTGCCATAGATATTCCCCCGTAGCCTGTGCAAAATGATTATCATCCCCAGAACTCATTGAAGCATTTAAGCGATAGTCATCGTAAAGAGATCTATTATTGCGGTTAAATGCAATATTTTTTGTATTTCGATAAGTATCAAAGTAAGCACTTGAACTAAGTGTTCCAGAAATATCATTCCAATAAAATGATATCATCCCACGATCATCTTGTTTTTCGTCTTCGATTCGCGAAAGAGCCAGTTCCATACGCATTCTGGAGTTCAATGGAATCGTCAAATTTGCACGATAAATTTTCCGATCCTCTGGGGCTTGTCGCTGTTGATATTCACCCCCTAAATTAAAGTAAAATTGATTTAAATGACGATAGTTCATTTGAAGTTCCCATCGTCTTTTATAATCAGCTAGGCTAGGCTGTAAAGTATCTTGCTGAACAGAAGCAAAGTCTCCATTTCTTAATTCCATCTCCGCAATAAAAACAAGAGGCTTCACCACTCCGTCATAATTATCCAAGCTGCGATATCTTATTTTTTGAGCATGACCATGTCCCCAGTATCGAGAATAACTCTGTCCCAATTCCAAAGACAAATACCCTAAAGGGGTAATTGTAGAGGCTTCCTGACCAAATAAAGACTGTTCATCATACATTTGGTAATTAAGTCCCAAAGTTATATCGTTATTAACGCCATAGCGATGATAAAAACTAAATAACCATTTTTGAGTATCATAGTCTCTCTGACGATTTAGCTCTTGCCAAGGCGTTCCGACAGAATAAGAAAATTCACTCTCATCATCATTGAGCAACGTATTTTCAAACAGAACAGAAAAATCATAGAGTTCTTCCTGCCCTAGATCATCTATGACTTTAATTTTAACGGCTGTTTGGCCACTCGCTAGAGGAAATTCTTTGATATTAAAAACTCCAGGGGCTACGCGTTTTTGACTTAATAAAAAGCCATTGACGTAAACCTCAACAATGGAAGGTCTTTTAATAATAACTTCATTTTTATTCAGAGGCCTTAAAGTTCTATAGGGCTTAATAGAAAATTCTCTAACCAAAGAAACCCCCGCCATACTTGGAGATCTCTGAAACCCCATAGATCGCAAAGTTAAATCTCCCAAGGTCCAACGAGTCATATTCTCTTCATTATCAAAACGAATGCGAGTATCTTGACGTCTCCAAGAGTTTTCATGATTTTCTAAGTAATCATAACCTGACTCAAAAACATAACCTTGAATATTTTCAACGAAATCAAGCTGACCAACAAAGTCTTGTCTTTCATTAAGGTCATTGCCGTAAGAAAATCCCTGAGCAGAGCGTACATTCAAGTAACCGCTGTGAATAGTTGGCCGTAAATTTACACCTTGGCCTCTTTCTTTTTCTAAAACATTGAGCTCTTTGGGAGTTCGATATTTCATAGGGATATCAACGAAAAGCTCTAAACTTCCTTCATCAAATCTGACTGACATACCATGCGTCTCTAAATCAGCTAAAGACAGAACACCCTGTACACGAACTTTTTTTCTAAGACCTTGGACTATAACAGGATCGGCCATTTGCTCTAGAGAATTTAAAAAATGCTCTGCCTGAATCATAAAATCTGAATGAAGAGGTCTTGGAAAAATCCACAAAGAACCCATTAAAGAACCACCTAGATAAACAGGAGCTTCTAAATATGGTTTTGCCAACGCAGGACGAGTTCCTTCTGTTTGTCCCCAAGAAGGCCCACCTTGAATAGCGATTAAAAAAAATAAAAGAAACTTAATTGCCTTCATTAATCATCAATCTTTTCCAATGATAATTCGATATTTTTAATTGATGCTTTTAAAGGATTTTTTAAAATAATATCAATTTCTGCCTCTTGACCGGCCAATAGATTTAAGGAATCAATCGCCTCATTGTCTTTGATACTAACAATAGATTTATCGGTTAATGAAATATCTAAACTTTTCGTTTTTAACAACTGATGAGCTGTCCCCTCATTCTTGATTTTAATTTTGATTTTCGTAGAATCTATTTGCTTATAGCTTTTAAGCTTTACCGATGGACTTGCTCCTTCCGGCCTTACATAAGCTGAAGCCACATATTGCAATAAGAAATTTAAATTGACTCCTGCTGCTGTCGACTCTGAATTTTTTTCTTTAAATTCGATCGGAAGTTGAGTAGCTACAATGCGATACGATTTTTCAACTTTATCAGCCAACGAATTCATCCATGTTATACGGATGTTTCTTTTTTCATTTGGCAAAAGCACTAATTGCTCTGGAAAAATATTAAAGTCTTCTGTTTTCGTACGAATCTCCTCACCTTTAGCATCGACATTTCTTGTGAAGGCTTCAATTTGGAGAGGTACTTTTTCAGATCCCGTATTTTCAACAGTTAATACTTGGGTTTTGCCTTTTCCATTTGGAGAAAACGTAATCACCATCGGAGAAAGTTTAAAAGCAAAGGCATAAAGTGGACAGATAAAAATAAAGAGGAATTTAGAAAGTATATTCATTCTCTCATGATAATAAATCCAAGAGATCAGAGGAATTACGAAACCCTAGGAAAACAAGAACTGGCCCTAGGTTCACAGATTAAAAAGGTAAAATTTAAGGAGCCGTCACTCTGACAGAGGCTGGCTTTCTAGCAGGCATCTCTATTTTTTCCACTCGCAGCTGAGCAGAACTAAGATTATTCACCTCAACTTTGCCACTGTCTGCAACTTTGAATCGTATATCCGCCTGTGTTGGAACATAGCCGCTAATTATAAAGCTTGAACTGTCTCCGGCACCTGCCAAAACAGGTCCTAAAACTATACTGAAAAATAAAACGAGCTTCTTCATAGCTCACCTATCGGAAAGTCCAGAACCAGACTAAACCTAAATCTAGGGTAAATATTAGTAGAAGAGGAGCATTCTCACTTTGATCCACATTTTTACAAAGACTTGAAAAAGGATGAATTTTTTCTCTTAACTTTAGTCTGGCTTTTCCGAAGAGTTAACTGTGCCTAAGAATAGGTCAAAGATTTTGGAACTTTTTAAGTGAGGTCTTAATGGGAAGTGGAAATTTAAATCGCAGAGTGGCTCCAAGGAAAGAAGTTTCCCCCATTCATGTTAGTCATATTACGTCTTTGGATGATTTCGCGAAAATTGCCAAAAACTGTGAAATCGTAGAAGCATCTTCATCAGGGCTTTTACTTCATGTCCAACGAGATGAAATTATTCCAACGGCTTTACGTGGAACTTTAAATTTAGATTGTCTGTTAGGTGACAGAATTTTTATGCACCTTGAAGATTTAAATCTAGAAGTTTCAGGAGTAATCACTCGCACAAAACTTCTAGGTAAATCGGGATTCCATATCGCTATTGATTATAGCGAAGATGCTCCGGAATACTGGAGAGAGTGTTTAATGGATCTTCTGCCTCGCCCAGGAGAGATTGATTAAAGATCCGAGAACTTAGGTAAGCCAACCTCAGAAACCAAAACGATGGAGTAATGAGGTGGCAAGAACCAACTCAAAGCCTCAAGCACACCTTCGTGTTCCTTTGTTGGGGGATTTCCCAATGATTCTAGAGAAAATGCCAGATCGTAATGTTTGCGATCTTGGCTCATGACCAAAACTCTAGGTCTCATAATCCCTTGATCTCTAAAAAATTCTTTTAAAATATTGCGAACATATTCTGGTAAATATTCCAAAGAAGGAGGACCTGCATGCAGCCCTTCCCCCTTAGCTAACTCCATAGGCCCTACGCTAACACCTTGGGCTTCTTGGTAAAACAGACCTGTCTGTTTAAAATTCCAAAGCATTCCATAAGTAAAAACATAGTCTGGATAAGACTTCATAGGGTTAATTACAACCCCAACCCCTTTGGTAGCAGCCCATTGAATAACTTTATTTGCCGGCTCTGTAGCATCCACAGATGTTTCTAATAAAAGATATGGCCAGCTATCAGGCCCTTGTTGTGGAGCTTCGTGGAGTAATTTTACATTACCTTGAGTCAGCGCCATGAAAAAATCGATTTCCCATTTGGCGTCACGCTTTTCATCAGGAACAGTTACTAACTCTTGTAAGTTCATTTTTACTCCTAGCGGTCACAGAGAAAGGACCCTAAGAGCTTTTAATGCCGTTCATTTACTCAGTCAAGGTATTCAAAAGACGAAAAAAAGACAGAAAAGAACTAAAAATTAAAAAATAGGCCTACATTAAACATAGTGGCTTTTACTTCCAAGTCTCCAGAATAAAGTTTGGCAAATCTCCCCCCGACAAAGAACTTTGTCGTATGGAAAGTATGCTCATAATTCACCTGAAACCCTGGGCCTGCCGCACTATAAACTCCCTTATTTCCAGAGAGAAATGTTTGTTCAAAACCAACCCCTAAGCGAAGCTGATTTTCAATCTGGCTCTGCTCAGACAAAAGAGTTTCTCCATTTACTTTAATCGCTTTGTGAACGTTTTCCGCATCAAAAACATTATACATTCCATAAAGCCCCAAAGTAGTAGAACCTGGCTTCAATCCATCACCTGTAGATAACGTAGACGCTAAAAAAGTATCTACATCCAATTTAGACCACAGATGATACTTATAGGCAATGCGACCACCATAGGAATTAATTTCTTCATCTTCGACCTCAAGTTTTACCATTTCAAAAGCCAAGGAAATTTCGCTGCGCTTTTCTTCGTTCACCATGGACCAATTCGGACCCGCAGCCCCAGCAAAGAAAGGAAAAACTGTGGTTCCCAAAATAATTACCAAGTGTTTAAGCTGCTTCATTCAAAATACCTAACTGATGCAGCTTCATAAATGACTCTGATTTACGGCTCGGCCTCGCAACCTGTAAATACGACTGCAATGCTTTAAGTTTCTTTTCAGACAAACAACCTTCGAATTTCTTTAAAACTTCTTCGGGACCAACCCATGCTGTCGCCAATGCTTTGGCATCAAACTGAGCTAATGCTGCATTGATATAATCAGCATCTTTTCCTGCCAGCCAACACAATGAAGGAACATTTTTTCTCATATGATCAGGAATGAACTCAGGGTTGTTTAAAATTCTAAGTTCATCTTCAAGGCTCAAATCATTTACGACATTTAAACTTTCAAAAACTCGATAAGTACTCTTTTTTAAGTTCGTAAATTCATAATTGTAATCGACATCTTTCAACGTTGTAAGTTTTAGACTTAACTCCAAGGATATAGGAATATTTTTTTGACGAGTTGAACTCACAAAATTCCAAGCCTGTGGCTCTTGCTCAAGAACTTTAAAAAGATCTGAATTATCAATATCTTTAATATCTTGGGCAGAATAATAAAACGGATCTTGATAAAGACTCGTTGGAATTTCATTCTGAGTTAACAAAAATTTAGAATACTCTTCAAGAGGCTTCCACATTGAGATGAGTTCTCTTTTGCTAGAAATATCAAGACGTCTCCATAACCAAGCCGCTTCTCCGTCAAGACGACACCAATAGCAATCTGACAAAATAACCAAAGTCTGAGGTAAGGTAAAGTTAGCAAGCTGTCTTGCCACCAGATCTTCGCTGCCTAGTTGAGGAACGTTAGAGTTAAAAATTCTCGAATTCATTGGTTCTGCCAAAGATGCCGAACTCACTGGAGTTGCAGACTGCGAAAGCAAGGCCTCCTGAATTTGTACCATCTGAGTTCTAAATTCCTTTGTCTTACGAGAACTAAAATATGCTAACATCAAAGCCGACAATCCAAACACTGATAAAAACAAAATCGTAAAATGGTTCAATAATTTTTCTACCGTTTCTGAAGAAATATTTTTTAGGTCTTGAACTTTAATCGTTTCTTGTTCTTGTTTAACCATGTCCGATGTTTTTTTCTCAATAACAACAGATACACTTGAACTTGGAATTGGCAAAAGTCCTTTTAATGTAACTTCAAATTTTTCAGAGAATTTTTCCTTGCCGCTGATAACAAATATCTTTGCTTTCACAATATCATTGGTATCGATAACACTTGGAGCCTCATCTTCAGCACTTAAATTCGTCCCAGGGAGAGTTCCTTCAATTTTTTTATACTCGAATTTTAAAACGACTCTAGCCTGATCATCAAAAAGCTCTACATAATTCTGTAACTTTTGTCGGTAAGATTCTTCGATCTGCACACTCGACAAGAGATTCGCATAGCCAGATACATGAAATAATATTACAAATAGAAACATTAAATGTTTCATAGAGAAACCCCTCTTTGAGTGATTCGAATCGTTAATGACCTAGTATTTCTTTTGTTAGATGAGTACGCAGAAACGAATAGGTGGTCTTCTTTAAAACCAATTTTTTGAGCAACCTCTAAGGCAGAACTAGCTCGCATACTACTTAAAACGAAATTTGAGCTCAGAAAATGATGTCTTTGTTTTGCATAAGTAATTGGGGACTGATCAGAGTGACCTTCAAATGTAATAAATAGTTCTTCGGCCATTGGCTTTAGTTTATTCAAAACTTCACTAATTTTTTCTTTTTCAGGATTTCCTAAGTTGTATTCACCTGAAGCAAAAAAGTTTTCCGGAAAATGAATATAGAGACTTTCATTTTTATTTGATTCTTCAAACGAAAGTTCTGGAAATTCTTCTTTGAAGCTGGCTGGTATTCTAGAACCTGCAACTTTACCTTTGTTATCTACTTGCCCACCATCTAACGCAAAATGATGAGATATCTTCTGAACTAATGATTCTCGATTATCTTCGTCTGCTGAATAAAAGAGAATAAAGAAACTCAACAAAACCATCAAGAAGTCGGAGTAAGATACCGCCCATAAGTGCTGATTGTCATCCTCTTGCACTTTGGACTTACCTTTTCTCTCTATTCGAATAGTTCTATTTTTATTAGACTGCACGTTGAGTTACCTCTTCAGAAATAATATGAAAAGATTCACCGTTATTTATCAGCAGTAGAACTTGATATACATTTTGTAGATAATGCTCATCATTTAATTGACGTACTTGAAGCCTGTCTGACAAAGGCATTACAATCGCATTGGCGATTGCTAATCCAAAAAAGGTGGCTGTCATTGCAAGAGCAAGTGCAGGTCCAATCTTTTCTTTTCCCTCATCTAAGGATTGGAATAAAGTCACGATACCCATGACCGTACCTGCCATCCCCAACGCCGGAGGATATTTCGCCAAATTTTTAAGAGTTTGAATAGACTCCACAGATCTATGTTCAATTTCTTGTTTTCTTTGAGACAATAAAACCACGAACATATCTGGAGCGACACCTTGCTCCCAAAGATCTTGAGCATAGATGATGAGTTCTTCTTTTGAAGAGATATTTTTGTTTTTCGTTCCCGCCAGAGAAATCAAATCTGATTTTACTTTTGAAAAATGTTTTTCTTCACGAAATACGTTTCTTATTGTCGTAAAAAGATTTTTTAATGTGCGCGAAGGTGATGCAAACAATAAAATGGCAATCGTCCCACCACCAACGAGCAAGATGGAATGCATATTTAAATACAGACCCAGGTTATTTAAACCCATGCTATAGATAAAAATACCAAAAACAAATACAAAGCCTATTGGAAAGGTAATCATCGTGAGCCACCTTTTAAGTTACTAAGAAGTTTTTTCGCGTTGTCGTCTTTAGGGTCAATGGACAACCCTTGATCCAAAGATTTAATAGCCAAGTCTTTATTCCCTAAAAGATATTGGACGGTACCTTCTAAAAAATATCCCATCGCAAGATTAGGATATTTACCCTGAAGGTCTTTCACTCTATCTAAAGCTTGTACTAAATTTTTCTTTTGAATAAGTCCTTGAACCTCAACATGAACCTTGGCAATTTCATTCATTGTTTGATTCATTTCTTCCACGATTAATTCTTTGAGATAAGCTTTCATGTCTAATTTTTTAATATCAATTACAGAACTTGAAGTGTGCGCAGCAAAAATCAAAAGAGGGGCTCCACCAGATGTCTGTACTAATAATGGTGACTCTGAAGATAAAACCATTGTTTTATCAGTGATGACTTTTTCACTTTTGCCATTCGTTAGTGTTTGCACAGTACTTCCACTGGGAATAAGCACCTTTTGTGCCATTCCTGCCAGAGGGAGAATTAAGATTGCGATGGATAAAATTATTTTCATATTTAATCTTTCGGATTTATCTGGGGAGTCCTAAATATTTCTTTAAAAATCTAGACTCAATTTTTCGGAATTGTAACCAGTCGATTATTTTTCGAGTCAGCAACATAGAGATAAAATTGATCCCCCATGATTGCCGTTGGCGTAGTAAATCCACCCAGCAGCATCGAAGGTCCAGCAAGTCCACCACTACACCATTTCGGAGTTATTGCTCCTGCACCCGCAGCTAAACAATCAGAGTCCGTCATACCTGCCGTAGACGCGATATAACCCTTCCAACCAGCAGCGACGCCTGTTGTTGCATTTATTCTTAAAATTCGATTATTTAAAGTATCCGCTACATAGATGTAAGTCTCATCCGCCCAAATGCCTCGAGGAGAATTGAAGGCATTTTCCTCTGCACCTGTCGTAGTATTAAGTACACCTGTCGTCTGTCCAGTACACCAACCTGGAGTCACTCGCGGATACCCAGCAGTAAGTCCATTACACGCATCACTTGCATTGGTAATAATTCGAGTATTATTCGTCATCTTAGCTAAGAAACCCTCTGGGGCTCCTGTGCTTTTTCTAAAACGATGAATCCTGTGTGTTCCCGTATCGGTCACAAAAATATAAAGAGAATTTACAGCAACTCCTGTAGCATCATTAGTTGCTCCGTAATAAGAGCTGCCTGAGCCAGCAATAGCATTAGCTCCACACCAACCACTTGCGCCCTGACCGACAATGGAACATCCCGCTCCGACCGTAGAGATATGTCCAATCATACCGCTCATAATACCCGTCGTGCCGTCTACCTTTGCAACCTTACCTGTATCAGTGACATATAATTTATTTTCACTGCTATCGTAAGCAATACTGCGAGGTCCATTATATCCACCAAGCTCACCAGCACCTTTTGCTGTTCCTCCAATACACCACCCCGGAGTAATTCCGTTTGTTGTTGTATTTACGCAGTTGCCTTCACCGTCGGTTGGATCAGTATTAACCATTCCATGCCAACCCATATACAGAGCATCTGAGATTCTCACTCGGTCCAAGCGATGATTGTTTAAATTAGTGATATAAATATAATCATTTGTTGCAGCAACGCCTCGAGGACTGTTGTATCCATGAACACCGCTTCCAGCAGTGGTTCTCCCTCCACCCATACACCAGTCAGGAGTCATACCCGTCGTGATTCCAAAGCAAGCATCAGGACCTGTTGGAGCAAATCCACCAGTGCTAGATCCGCTATTCACGTTGCCATCGATTATTCCAATATAACCTGACATCGCACCAGTTTCTTTATTGTGCTTTTTAATGCGATGCCAACCAGAATCAGTCACAAAAAGATCTGTGTTAGAAATTGCAATCCCATTCCAACTTCCGGCAATTCCAACATCCCCAAAACTATAATTATCATAGCCCGTTGTAGAAGCGACTCCAGTGAAACTTCGACGCCAGTTACTTTGTGAAGAAATTTGTGTTCCTATCCATCCTTCAAAAAGCCCCGTACCTCTGTTGATTCTTTGAATACGATAGTTTCCTCTGTCTACGACAAACAAACTATTCGCATTACCCGCAACACCATAGAGACCATTAAACGAAAGATTACCATTACCACGCATATTTCCAGAACCACCACGACACCATCCAGGAGTAACACTTAAACTTGGTGTCGCACTACAGCCCGTACTACCACCACTTGGAGATGTATTAATTCTTCCAACCCATTCATAGTTTTGACCATCAGCTGCATCAATTTTAATAATTTTGTTATACCAGTTGTCAGCAACATACAAGACACCAGAGTCATACCATAGACTGTATATCGTCCCAAAACCTGTTGAAGAAGTAGACTCATAAGTAGCCCCCCCTTCGATCCAAGTTGACGGATAAATATTTGCGTTAGCCGAGTCAATTCCCAATGAATTTGGATAAATTCCCGTACTTCCTGTTCCTTGATAAAGTCTGCCAATCCAACCACTGTAAGCACCTGTGCTTAAGTTAATTCGAAGAATACGACGGTTACCAGTGTCACCTACGTACAAATAGGTTCCATCCGTGGTAATTCCAACAGGAGAATTCAAACCCTCAGTTGGTGTTGCTGCACCTGCTTGATTGTAAGCAGGAAGTCCACGTCTCGTACTCGATGTAGGAGTTCCTCCCATACACCAAACTGGAGTAGGAGCCCCCACTCC
>JBHIVS010000042.1:0-14029 GCA_041987885.1 Pseudobdellovibrionaceae bacterium
GAACAACCTTTAAATGGTCTTCGTGACTTCCGTGGGAAAAGTTAAGGCGAGCTACGTTCATGCCCGCCTTAATAGCTTTTTTTAAATTTTCTTCATCTCTAGTTGCTGGGCCGATTGTCGCAACAATCTTAGCTCGTCGATTTGCCAACATGGAATCTATGCCTTCCTGCTATAATTACCAACCTTCACAGCTAAGTTTTGCATATCTTCCTGATGACGTCTATTCATTCTATCGATTTGTTCCTGATGAGAACTTGAAAGCTGAGCCATTTTGGCCTCATACTTCATCTGAACCGATTCTTTTTCATTCTTATTAGCCTTTTGAGATTCCCCCAAACGGCTTTCATAAGTGCCTTCCAAGCGTTTTAACTCTTTCTTCTGATTATCCTCTAGGAACGAGATTTTCTCTTCGTAACGCTTGACCGTTTCATTAAGCTTCGCATTAAAAGATTCTTCCATAGCTCTAAAACGCTCAGTCATGGCCTTATTAGTCGCAAGCTGTTCTTGTTGAGTTTTCTCTCGAACCTCTTCCATTTTACCTAAATAGTTATTCTTCATAACTTCTAAGGAATCATTATAATACTTTTCCATTTGCTCATTATTCTTCTGAGCAATTCCCTTCATTCTTTCAATTCTATCGTCCGACGAATTCAAAACATGAGCTATCTGGTCGCGATGTTGAACTTGGGTATTTTCTCTATCTGCACGATGTTTTTCTAATACCATTTGAGACTGAGTTTTAGATTCTCTCTCCATCCCTCGAAGCAACTTTTGATTTTCTTCAATTACCTTAGAAACACGTTGACCGTTAACAGACCTCAATTGCTCAATTGAAGCCTGACGATTTTCTTCGGACTGCTCCAGTTGCTTTGTATAACTTTCAGTTAAATTCTTTCGATCCAAATTCCTCAGTCGCTCACTCTTAGAGATTTCATTATTTAACTTGGTGCTTAATCTTTCAATTTGAGAGTTTTTTGATCGAACTTGCTTATCAACTCTCTCTGAAATAGAATCCGAAAAGCTTGAAAACTGATCATTCATTTGATCTTTCTTTTCATTCAACTGAGATTCGTATCGATCTTTAATAGAACGACGCTCTTGATCCATTATTTGATTTTTAATATCTAGATTATCCGAGTATTGCTCTGAGCTATTGCGAACATAGTCCCCGTATTTTTGAGACCACTGCGCATTGTCTCTTTGATTTCTATTCTCGAGATTTTTTATTTGGCTTTCCAAATTTTTTGCGACTTCTTTGTGCTGTCTATTTTTATTCTCTAAAACAGTTCTTTGAGAATCAACAAGAGCTCTTTCGCGGGCCTCATGGTTTTTATTCAGTCTTTCAGAATTTTCTTTTGCTGAAGCCTGAGCCCGTTCATTTGTTTCTTTTGCAGAAACAGCATAACGCTCATCACGGGATTGAATCTCTTCGTTCATTTGATTCAAAAGATTATCTTTTTGCTGATCGGCAACTCGCTTTTGACCATCCAATGCCGACTCATAACTGTTCTTCATGATATCTCGCATAGAAGTCGACTCATCCGTTTTTTTTCGAAGAGCTTCTTTATAAACTTGGCGAACTTCATCAATTTTACGTGAATTATCAATATCGCGCTGACTCAAAGTCTCTCTATTATCATTTCTGATATTGTCGATTTTTTGCTCATAGTTATTTGTTATATTATCAATTTCTTGACGATGGCGACTTTGCAGCCTCTGAACTTCAGCATTTTTTTTCTTTGCACTTTCAGATTCACGACTTTCATATTCCTCGCGAAGCTGACGTACTTTATCATCCATGCGCGTACGATCATTTGACGAAATAGAAGACATCCTATCCTCCCAGCATAAAGATTAGCATGAGGATCACAAACTCGCTTCAGATGCCTAATTTAACACTTAAAAACAAGACCTAAGTTAGAGTCGCTAAGCATATTTAAGGACTCACATCCATATCAAAAAGATGCGAGAAAATAGATGGAAATGCATTTTAAAAATTATTTTTCAAAAGTTCTCTTGAAGAACAATTCCTTGATACGTCGCTTCTCCGCAGCTCGTTGTTGTTCACGCAGTTCTTTCTCTTCTTGCTGGGCCTTAACAGAGGCCAAATGTCTGTCGACCCCCTGTTGATACATCAAAGAACCTTGCTCAACGGCTTTTTTATGATTCGTCCTTAGCTTAGCCAAAGCCAGATAAAAATCTTCCTTAGATCCTTTATGAAAAATAGCTAAAGATGGCAAAAGACTGGCAAAATCAACGGGCTCCAAGACGCCATATTTGGATTTGCCATTAGTAGCAATTCCAGAAATCCAAAACTGAAATCCTTCGGGCAAAGAAACAACCTGATTATCCCTAAGAACTATCTTCAAATCTGAATCCACATTTGAAATAATGATCTTATTATTTTCACTAGACCTTAGCCAAAAATCACCCTTATTAACATGAATAACCCCATACAGAGTTTCAATTGACAATGACTTGCTATTAACCTGAAAGAGGGAAATACCTTCAATATATTTAAGCTTCTGCACATCAATTTTTTCATACAAAGAATCTTTCGTCAGATGCAAGTTATAATCAGGCCCAAAAAACTGAAATGCCGAGGCTTTAACCGAAAACACACATTGCTCTTTGGACTGAGCCAAGCAATGACTCGGATTTTGATATGCCGGAGCCTTGGCCTTGACGCTGACCTCTAGTTGAAAAAACAATAAAAACAAAAAAATACGAGCGAATCTTTTCACTACAGAATCACTCCCTCGTATAATTTTTGGGCTTGTTCTTTAAGTTTTTTATCAGAAAAAGTATTTAAAACAGTTTTATATATCTCTTTTGCCTCTGTCGGCTGATCATTCAACTGACTGATCTGTCCCATTCTTAATAGAATAAAACCCGTCAGTACATTTTCCGGATACAGCTCTACCATATCCGCAATTGCGGTTAGACTTTTTTCATAATCGGCTTTTAAAAAATAACTTTCTGCCAAAAAAAATTGCGCTTCTACTGAGTAAGCAGAAAGAGGATAGCTTTCTTTAACCTTAGCAAACTCGCCAAGGGCTTTATCATACTTCCCTGCAGAAAAAAAACTTTTGCCTCTTTCCATCAATGAAGAAGACAGATCAATCTTACTCTCACTTGCTGGTAAACGAACAGCATCCGCTAAGTTTTTTTGAGTATAACTTGCAATTTTATCTTGATGTTCGGGCAGCATTGCAGCAACAGCCTGCTGAAAATCCTTGAGCTGATAGGTTAAAAGTTTATTTTCAGCCCTTTGTTGCTCTAGTTCTTTTTCAAGTTCTACAACACGCACTTCCAACTCATTATGAGTTCCAAAGTAGGCAACAAACTTGTTATAACCCGCCAAACAAGCAATCGTTAAAATTAAGCAAAAAATAATGAATGCAGAATTCGAATTCTTCATGCATTTCTTATCGGCAACTTAGAAGATTTATAAAATTGTATTAGAATGAGATTTTAACAATATAAAAAATCCCTCCAAAGATCCTGCCAGAGCACAATACAAGCAGAACTTCTTGACCCCTTTTTCATTCAAGCATAGCCTGCATTCCTTTAGATTCACCCAAAGGGACACTTAATGAACAAAGCTCAACTTATTGAAGCGATTGCTACAAAAACATCCCAGACCAAAGTCTTAGCTGAAATAATGTTAGACGCGACTTTACAATCAATCACAGAAGCTCTGGCTGAAAATGAAGAAGTTAAACTTGTTGGATTTGGAACATTTTCAAAAACAAAACGCAAAGCGCGCCAAGGCAGAAACCCAAAAACCGGAGAAACAGTAAAAATTCCTTCTGCGCATATTCCAAAATTCAAAGCAGGCAAAGACCTAAAGGACGCTTTAAATTAAAAACTTGCGAACTCTTCTCGATCGGCAAGCCGACACCAACCACTCAAACCGGGCTTCCACCCATAACTCTGCTGAGCAGAACAACGCCCCTCACGAAGTAGTTCGCGAATTTCTTCACGAGTAAAAGGGCCTACTTTTGAGACCTGTAATTGTCCTTCTTGATGAACCAATAAAACCCATTCTTTGCGATCTTCAGACTCATCCTCAATTAACAACTGAGTCGCAGGAAAAAGATGTCTCTCGAAACACTTCCACTCGATTGCAGATTTCCACTCTTCACCAGAGGCTTCAGAAATCAAATCATAAGGTCCGACTTCCCCTTTAAAAATAAGTAATCGCAAATCTTCATAACTTACCGGCCCCTGAGGCTTCAAACCTTTATTATAATACCATTTTTGTTCTGTCATAAACGATCCTTCTTACTTTTAAAAGGAGCCGGTAGAGAATCTATTTTCCGAGCAACCCTTAAATAAATATCGATAAAATTTTCTTTTTTCAAATCTAACAAAATCAACTTTTTCAACGAATCGGGACTTATTTTTTCTTTTTGATAGGCAAAGAAAAGTTTTTCCCCCATCATTCTCCCTAAAATTTGAGCAGCAACCAGATAGCTATAGCGATTCTTAGGAGAAAAAACTTTAGACGATGGCTCCATCCCCGCACCTCTTAGCAACTCCTGCATCTTCTGACTAAGAGCTACTTGCAAAGCTTCTTTGACGGACTCTTGAGATTCTTTTAAGTGAATATTAGCCTGAAGATCCGAAAGAGTGTCTGTTTTCTGCCTTGGGTTTATCAACTTTGAACCAAAATAAATTAAGCACTCTCGTAAAATTAATTTTTCAATTTCTTGATAGCCCCAAAGAAAACTACGCTTCTCCTCCCCCACTTGACTTAATAAATAAGACATCGCGAGCTGAGCTGCATGATTCACCGTCGGACGAACTAACACCCCCAACTGAAGCTCCGGCAGATAAAAAGATCGTTGATCCGAAATCAAAGATCTAATGAGGCCTAATTCTTCTCCCTCAAACTCAGATTCAATTTTTTCAAACAAAAGCGAATCTTTTAAAGAATAAACAGACAACTCTCCGACAGAAAGAGGCAGAGACAAATCTTGAGAAATTATTTTCGCAAACTTAACTACATGATCCGTAAAATCTATAGAAAACTCATCTCCATAGTCATCATCTTCGTCATACTCCTCGTCGTCATAATCAGAATCAAATACAAGCTCCTGATCGTAAGCTTGCTCTAAATACAACAGATAATTTTGCCATTTCACCCAAGGAGCCACACTCATCAAGCAAAACTGATTTCCCTCGGCACGCAAAATATCGGTTTGAGCATCCATTCCCAACTCCATCAATTTAAAATATAAAATTTCAGAATTTTGATATACACGCACCAAATTGGTCGGATTTACCTCAAAGGAATGGGCATATATTTTTTCAACCAGATGTTCATCTGCTAAATGCAGATCTCCATATATAACAACTACGATAGAGTCGGAATAGGCATGCACGATATCAGCAATCATTTGCGCAGAAAACTCATCTCTTTTTTCTAAAGTAGCCGCCGTTCTAGATTTAAATGTCTGGTTTACAGCATAAATAGACACTCCTTCTTTACGAGCCCATTCAAAAATAGGTTGATAACTTTCCCACGGGAATCCCCACTTTTCAACCCACTGGACATTTTCTAGGAATTGCTTTTCAGATAAATTTCCCTCTAGAAACTGATCCACCCAAGGTTGATCCTCAGCATCTAAAAACTCTACCGCTAACACCAAAGGACGCGTTCCAATCAACTTCCTTAAGATTCGCAAATGTGATTTTTGACTTTGATGAAGAGCATGAAAATCCCCCAACAGAAGAACTCTTGCTGAATGTAGAACTGAAAAAAATTCTTCCGAGGTGGACACGGCCCACTTCGCCGAAAAAGCCTTTTCGTAGACAGCCTTATAACGCAAAAGTCCATCAGACGTTCTACCCAAACGCTGAGAAACCTCTTTTTCCAACTGCAAATACAGTTCTTTACGAATGCGAATCCAATTTTCTTTACGTTTCAAGCTGCCTTCCCTAGTAGCGTCATTTCATTTTTACATAATTTCCATTGATTTCAAACATCAAACTCGATTGAATAAACTCATGAAAAAAAACAAAGAACTCAAGTCAATAGCCCTTATGATCGCAATCATTGCTACCTTCATCAGTATCGGATTGCATATCTATTTAACTCTTCACTATTATGACGTTAAGTTTGGTATGACCCTTGGGGACTCCATCTGCAATGTCAGCGAAAAGCTTAATTGCGATGCCGTTTCAGCAAGTCAATTTGCAAGTTTTTTAGGCATCCCAATCGCACTATGGGGAGCTGTTACTAACTTCATTCTTCTTTATTTCCTAACAGTGACTCGTCAAAACCTTACACAGGACTCTGACAAAACTTCACGTTATACTTTAATGCTTTCAACAGTCACATTCGTAGCCTCTGTCGTTATGGGACTTATCTCAATGCTGGCTTTGGACTACTTCTGTTTGTTCTGTATCGCAGCTTATGTATTATCAATTGTGACTTTCATCTGCGTCTGGTGGTCGACCCCTACTAAATCCACAAAAAACCTTATCAAAGATACTAAAGACATCTTCGCCAGCGAAAAATGGGTTCTGGGATTTCTAATTGCGATCCCAGCAATCTCATTTACCGCAAATCTAATGTATTTAGAAAACAAAGGTCTACGCAATGTATCTGCAATAGCAGAAGAAAAAGCCAACTACTGGGCCGTAGCTCCTGCGCAAAATTTTGATAGTACTAAAGGATTGGTTCTTCAGTATTCTGAAGTTGAGCCGGTAATGACTATCGTAGAATTTGCTGATTTCAGATGTGGCCACTGCAAAATGGCAGCGGCCCCAATTCACACATTCGTAAAACAACATCCTGATGTTCGTCTCATCTTTAAGCCATTCCCTCTAGATGGAACTTGCAACGATGCCATTAAAGGTGGCGGAGACGGCATATCTTGCGGTTTAGCACTCGCTACACTTTGCTCTGAAAAAATAGCAAAAAAAGGCTGGGCTGCGCATGACTTTATCTTTGAAAAACAAGAAGAAATCATTCGTGATATGAACTTAACAAAAAACCTTGATGCATTAATTGAGGCTCTTCAGCTTCAACCAGATCACATTAAGTCATGCATTCAAGATCCTGAAATGATTGCGCTTGTTAAAGGAACTGCCAAAGAAGGCGAAGTAGCTGGAATACAAGGAACTCCAACTATTTTTGTGAACGGCAAACTTTTAAGCGGGGGCCAATCTGTGCCTATCTTAAAAGCAGTTTACGATAAAATTAAAAAATAATTTATAATCCAATAAGGCGAGTGAGATAGTCAGCAGCGTCACTCGCCAACATACTAATAGCAGTAACAACCTGCTTAAAAAAACCAGCTTTCATCTCCAAGAAAAAAGCCATCCCCGTAATACCGACCACCGCATACCACGCAGCTTTCACAACATAAATCGTTGATCTGACATCTTTAATACGCAAATCAGTTTCAATTTTTTCAATGACCTTCAAGGTTTGAATCAACTCTCGAAAATGTCCTTTAAACTTCTCTCTCAACTCTTGTTGCTTTGCGCGAGTCAAAGAATTCACACCTGGGAAACTACGTTTTGCTTTAATTGCATAAACCAAGTCGATAGAATGACTCATGAATCTTTCGATTTTATCTTTAAAATTCGGATACTCAGAAGGACCCTCAACAAATGCTCGCAACTCATCAACAGCAGCATCATAACGTTCATCCAATACGTAAGATAAAACCGTATATCTTAAGGAATCTGGCGTACCCAACTCCGAACGATCGACCGACATCTCAAATATTGAACCAGGCTGTGAAACTTTCACACCATCCATTAATACTTCATGCTGCTTAATTGCGGGAACTGCCATATAAAAACTCTTCGGCAGATTTTTCTGTTTCCTACACCCTCCCCAAATCTCCCCTAAGGTCCAGTTTAAGACTTCAGTATTGACCGAAGCAGTTCCAACTTGAGACTATAGTCTAAGGGCGACCTAGACTTCATGGAGGAGGGCTATGGAAACCGAATCATTCCATTCAGCGCGATTAGGTAAATTAGACTTTGAACAATCTACCACTGAAAAACACTCAGTGAGTAGCATTCCATTACCTGATGAAATGCCGACCAAAAAAGACTTTAGCCATCTCCCAAAAGAGATTCTAAAATCCACAACTGTCGAAAATCTTATTTCTCAAAACGAAGATCTAATGGCGAGACTTAAAGTCACTTTACGCCGACTTTCTGCCTTAGAGTCAGAAAACCAAAGGGTCATCGAGGAAGCTAATAAAATTAAGCTTTCCCAATCATCAGTCTCTGACCAAATAATGGTCTACAAAGAAAAGGACTCGATGTGGAAAAATAAGATCGATCAACTTGAAAAAGAAAAAGAATTCCAAGAAGAAAAAGCCTTGGCTCTAAGCCAAAGAGTTAAAACTTTAGCTGCGGAACTGACTCGACACGAAAAATATCATGATCGCATTAGAACCCAAGTAAAACCCTATTTGACTCAACTTAAAGAGTACTCAAAAACTCTTGAAATTAAAGTTGAACAGCTAGAAAAAAGTGGCAATAAACACGAGGCCCTCCTAAGGGATCTTCGCCAGCAGATTATAGATGTCACTAACAACTCAAAATACCAAGTAGAGAACTCCGAGCGCAAAGCTAAAGAACTTGTAAATCATTATGAAGAGCAAGTTGATAAGCTTTCAGCGGAAGTTACTCAACTAAAGGAAGCTCAAGAATTACTTGAGGTACGAACCACGAAACTTAACGCGGCTCTAGAAAGACAAGATACTCTAGAAAACGAAGTCATCAATCTTCGCCACAGCAAAGAAAAACTTAAAGGTCTTCTTGAAGCTGAAGTTGAAAGACAAAAAGAACGCATTCAGGCTCTGACTAAGCAAAATCAAAAGTTAGGAGTTGAGCACGCGGATCTTCAGGTGCGTGTAATAGAAGGCGATGAAAAGCTTCAAAGAATGGAAGCCGATAAAAATCAACTTCAAGAACAACTTGAGGGACTTCGTTTTATGTGGACTGCAAAAAACGAAGAAAATGAAAAACTTAAGGCAGCTATGGCTGCCTTAGAAAAGTTAAACTTAGAATTAAGTCAAAAACTGAACTCTATGAGAAAGTCAGATTAAGCCCAAAGCTTTGAATTGCGTTTTCGATGTCTTCATGGACTTCCAAACTCTGAAGCGACGAAAACGCAAAAAGTCTTCTAAAGTCATCGTTCAATCCAGATACCTTCACCTGCATTTGATGATCCCTATTAAGCTCATTCAACAGAGCAAAAAATGACTGAATACCAGAGGAACCTACGAAGTTTAGATTTTTCATACAGAAAACAACTTTGCGATCTGCAAAGTTTCTCAAACAGGCCTGCTTAAAGTTTTGATTTTTATCAATTTCAATACGACCACTCAAAGAGACCACAGTAATATCGCCATCAAGAACTAATCTAATATCCACAAAGACTCCATTTTTTGTGACAGACAAATGCCATTATTATCTCAAGCATCCTATCGGTCCCATTTCATGACATTTTGAGTCCAAAAAGAGACTAGTTTCATCTCGACAAAAGCCCCGTTTCATCTCTAAGATATGACGTGCTTCAAGTATTGCTAACTTTGATTATTTTATTACTTATTCCTTCTGGAAATTTGCTGGCTCAAGGAGCTGAGCCGATTGCCCGTATCCATGGTATATTAATCAACGCCGACAGCATGTTCCGAGACAACGAGAAAGAAACCGTTGAGCTTGAGGGCAATATTCAAATCGTTTACCAAGGACAACATATCAAGGCAGACAAAGCCCGCATCTCTCAAAAAGCCAGGCACGTAGAGCTTTTTGGAAATGTAGAGGTTATGAATCAAGATAACACCATCGTTGGCGATCGTGTTTTTCTAGATTACGAAAATAATACGGGAATGATCTATGAAGGTTATGTCCAAGCTGGCCCCGTCACATTCGCAGGACACACACTACAAAAAACCGGTGAATCCACTTACATTGTGGATGGTGCAGAATACACGACTTGTACAAATTGCCCAGCGACTTGGAGCTTTAGCGGATCAAAAGTAAGAGCCGAACTAGGTGGATACGCCTATATAAAAAGCGCCGTCATTCGCTTCGGAGAACTTCCCGTCTTTTGGCTCCCTTACCTGATCGTTCCCCTAAAAAGCGAACGCCAATCAGGGCTACTCACTCCAGGAGTCGAAATTTCTGATCGCGGGGGATTAGCCCTTTCCATTCCTTATTTTTGGGCTATCGACAGAAGCTCCGACCTAACTGTAGAACCAAAGTATTACTTTAAGCGCGGACTTAAAGGGTCTGTTGAATACAGATATATGCTCAACGAAGCTTCAAGTGGGACTTTAAGAGCTGCTACTTTAAGGGATAAAGTTTTTGCCGACGACGGCAGATACAATTTATATTTGCCAGAACACAAAAAAAATTCTGCCTTTGATCGTTGGTTTGTTGGCTATGATCACTACTACGAAATGCCCAACGGAATTGTCCAAAGAGCTCAAATCAATTTAGCCAGTGATCTTCAGTATCCCAAAGACTTCCCTACAG
The DNA here is from genome assembly GCA_041987885.1 of Pseudobdellovibrionaceae bacterium. Lineage (GTDB taxonomy): Bacteria > Bdellovibrionota > Bdellovibrionia > Bdellovibrionales > Bdellovibrionaceae > Bdellovibrio. The sequence goes on from JBHIVS010000042.1 coordinate 10,522, forward strand.
AAACTTTAAATCACGGTGACTCTGCGATGGAAAACAGAGTCTCTTTTACTAAAAACTCAGCCGACACCCATCTGAGTGTTGACTCCTCTTATTATGTAAACATGCTCCACGGAGACCCTCTTTCTGGAAATGAAGATGCAGTTCATCGACTCCCTGAAGTGAAGTATTCCCAATTGCCAGTGAATATCGGCGAGACGAATTTTATCTATAGCTACAATTTGTCTTATGTGAACTTTGCAAGATCAGGGCAGGCTTATGATGATATGTATCAGCCTTCTCTCTCTGGCCCACGCTTCCCCAAAAATACCTGCAATAGCCCCAACTGGGAAGACGATCCCAACTGCTCTCGAGAGTACGATGGAAGTTACGACCCGAGTATCGACTTAATTCGTACTGGCCAAAGACTCGACTTTCAACCCACAATTTACTATCCCATCAAAATCAGCAATGGCTTTGACGTAATCCCAAGAGTTTCACTCAGAGAAACCCATTACGGATTCAATATACCAGACAACGAACACTTAGAAAGAAGATACATTCGCACCGAAGTCACTACGCGTACGAGCTTGAGTCGTATTTACGGAGACACCTTTAACTCCAAAGCCACTCGCTACAAACATGAAATCATCCCCGAAGTCACCTACACTCGTATTCCGTGGCTCCAACAAAGTGACCATCCTTTTTTAGGAAAAGGATCTAACCAAGACACACCATTTGCTTCTCGAGATTATATCACCGATCTTGATATCGCGAGTGATTATGGAATTCAATTCGACTATGACGATCGCGTTTACGATAGAAACCTAATCACTATGGCCGTCACTAACAAGATTACCCAAAAAAGCTGGCTTAGCGATCGCCCTGTCTATAGACAAATAGGTTATTTAAAAGTTTCTCAATCTTACGATGCAACTCAAAGTGGTGGAACCAGCAAGGAACCTTGGTCGGATTTAAGCACTATCTTGGATGTTCGCCTAAAGAACTTCCAAACCTATTCAACATTCAACTACTTCCCTTACCAGCAAGTCACCAATGCCTCATCTCGTATCAGGGTCTTAGATGATGCAGGAAGATTCATCCAAGCCCAATTGACACAACAATATAAAATCACTCCTGGTCAAGACGTCGATAAAAATCAACGTCAAGAAGACTATACTTTTTCTGCGGGAATTATTACGAACTATCTAAACCTGATGGGTAAAGTTGTTTACGACGCCAACTGGAAAAACTCTAACAACCAAAACCAATTAAAATCATGGGCCTATATTGCTCAGATTAAACCACCAGGAGACTGTATTCTCGTGACATTTATTCACGATCAAATCACAGGTGGTGACTCGAACTTTAAACTAAGTTTTGAATTTAATTTTGACGGACAAAAGAAACAGCCACTTCCAGTGGATGCCTTGGATTCTTACGGTTTCTAAAAACTAAAAATTAAATGATTGTATGCTAATCCTTCGATTTTTTTATCTTTAGAAAAAATCGGCATCAGAGAAAAACTAGATTCTGGAGATATTTCCGGCCTCTGAGCAGAATACAATGCATAAGCAATACCCCCATACAGACCCAACGAAGCTCCACGAGCAACATTATTCCAACTATCTTCAGGGTGATCTTCAAAGGCTAAGCTCACAACCCCTAGGGCTGCACCCGCTAAAATTCCCTTACCCGCTGTTGTCACAAAATCTCGGACCCCATAACCCAACGAAATACTTGGAAACATAAAAACAATAAGAATTTGAGCAAGCCATCTTTTAGTCATAATTCATTCTGATTTTTATCTTATAAAAGAGTCAATACATCATGCCTTCTAAAACCATGATTTTACTTTGAGGGTCGACAAAGGCCCAGTGAATTTGAACATTTTTTTGATATTTTTCGGCTACAAAAATCACAGCTCGCTTGAGTCTTTTTTGTTGAGACGAACTAACTCTAGGAACTAAATACTCATGTGAAATCAAAGTTTTTACTTCAACAAGCATGATTTCATTTTTTAAAGGATGAAAAAATAAAAGATCTATTTCATAGAAAGGGGTTCTGTAGTGAAACCCCAAAATAAAATATCCTTTTTCTAAATAGCGAAATGCAACCCACAATTCAGCCAACAAACCACGCTCTTGATGACTTAATTCAGAATATTTTCTAAAGGTATTCTTTAACTCCAGCAAAGGTTTTTCTATGAACAGCAATGGGTCCATGTATGCGAATGGCTTCTTTGTGTATTGCTGTAGAATAGCCTTTATGTTGTTCAAATCCATATTGAGGATACTCAGTCGCCATGTCCTTTAGAAGTCTGTCACGAGTCACCTTTGCAACAATAGATGCCGCTGAAATAGGAGCTACTCGAAGGTCACCCTTTACAACAGTCGTCTGTTGGAAAGCATTCGGCATTTGAGGAATTTTTTTATTCCCATCTACTAGAATATGACCAGAAGAGACTCCCAAGGCTTCAACGGCTCTTTTCATCGCCAAAAGAGCTGCATTCAGAATATTAATACTATCAATTTCTTCAACGGATGCAGAACCAATGCCCACAAGATGTTCTTTTAAAATAAGATCATAGAGTTCTTCTCTGCGCTTTTCGGATAACAATTTAGAGTCTGTAACGACATCAGTAAGACTGTCAGTTTTAAAAATAACAGCACACGCATAGACAGGCCCTGCCAAACAACCTCTTCCAACCTCATCAACACCGATAACTGGGGCCGGCGAATAATCACGCCAGTTAATTTCCGGCAACTGGAGCTTCGAAGTTTTGGAATTTAATTTGGAAGTTACTTTAGAAGTTACTTTGGCCATAGCTCCGCCAATCTTAATTCAAAGATGTGTTTTCGCGATAATTAATAACAACATAAGATTATTTTATTAATTTTATCGAAAACCCAAATTTAGATGATTTTAACAGGCAATTTTAACAAACGAAAAAACCCGGAAACTATGTTCCAGGTTTTTATCGTCAAATATTGAATTTGTAAGAACTAAATTATGCTTTTACAGGAGCAACTAGTTCAGATTCAACTTTCGCTGCTTTACCTTTAAGACCACGAAGGTAATAAAGTTTAGCACGACGTACTTTACCGATGTTTACAAGTTCAACCTTATCAAGTGCAGGAGATGCAAATGGGAAAGTTCTTTCAACACCAACACCCGCAGACATTTTGCGAACTGTGAAAGATTTAGAAGTACCAGATCCTTGGATCTTAGTAACGATGCCTTTGTAAAGCTGAACACGTTCTTTTTCACCCTCTTTAACTTTAACGAATACGTTAACAGTGTCACCAGAGTTGAAAGACTGGATATTTTTGTTAGAAGCTTTAGCACTAACGCGACGAATGAGGTTTGTTTCTTTAGCCATTGCTTAAATCCTTATAGCTGTCAATTTTCACAAAAAGTAAAACAAGGGTCTACCATGGACCCATAACACGGTCAAGACAGATACTTACAGCAGATCGTACCGAAAGATGTCTGTAGTCATCGGGGGGAGCACCCCTGATACTCTCTAAGA
>JBHIVS010000043.1:0-13930 GCA_041987885.1 Pseudobdellovibrionaceae bacterium
CTCAAGAGTGGGGATGGGTGACCTTGCATGGTCCTTTGTTGGATCGTTTGGGTAAGGGTATTGTTGGGAAAAAATATGAAAAGGAATTACACAATATTTTGTGGGGAAAAACACAGGATATTGAATTTAAAAGTTTAAAAGCCATGAATAAGGCTGCAAAAGGTGTCACGGCTTTGGATTCATCTATCATTGGTGGAAATATGATAGTTCTTCAGTCAACGCTAGGGACTCCTTGGCAGATTAAAACAAAGGGTAAACTTTTGTTTTTCGAAGAAATTGGTGAGCGAGGCTATCGAATCGATAGGGTTTTAGAGCACTTTAGACAGTGTGGACTTTTTAAAGGTTGCTCTGGAATTGTACTTGGAGATTTTATCGGCGGACAGGAGCCGCAAGGTGGTAATAAAACCGAAGCTGTGTTTGATCGTTGGGCCCAAGATTTAAATATTCCACTATTCAAAGGCTTAGAGGCAGGGCATGGCGAAATTCAACGGCCTGTTCCTTTTAATACCCCGTGCACGCTTGTGAAACATAATTCGACGTATAGATTGTCGATTCTTACTGGAGGAAAATAAGGGTGAAATACTCTGTTTTAGAAAAAAATGTGATTGATAAACTTGAAGAGCATATCCGCGATGTAACCCCAGGAGTTGCTGTTCGTGCTTATCAAGGTGGAAGAATTATTTGTGATGTGGCCGTGGGAACGACCTATCCTTATTATGATTATGCGAGTCTGACGAAGGTTATTTTTACTGTTCAGGCTATGATGTGGGCTTGGGATTTAGGAAAGTGGAATTTTGATTCTAAGGTTTCTGATTTTTTGCCATGGTATAAACATCCTACTTTAGTTGCTGAACTGCTGACCCATACGTCTGGCCTGCCATGGTGGACGCCTTTATATCAAGAAATTGATCTGGGACAAAATTCAGAACAGAAAAGAAAACAACTCAAAGATATTATTTCAGCTATGCCTATCGAAAAAACTGATAAAGCTGTCTATTCTGACATTGGGTTTATGACTTTAGGTTTTGTAATCGAAGAATTGTTTCAAAAAGATCTTTATAGTTTATGGCAAGATATTAAAAATAAATTTTATCTAGGAACGACCCTTGATTTTCATAAAGAAAATGTACCACCTTTACGTGCCAATTTATATGCGCCGACAGAAGACTGCCCTGTAAGAAAAAAATTGGTTCAAGGGGAAGTTCATGACTTAAATACTTGGGCTCTAGGTGGTGTATCTTCGCATGCGGGTCTTTTTGGTAGTATTGATGATTTAGGCTGGTTTATTTTGCATTTAAGATCTCAATTGATGGGAATCGCTCGCTATACGATTAAGCAAAAGACGGCCCAGTTATTTTCTCGCAGAGCCATCAGTGAAGACCGTGGCGATTGGGCTTTGGGATATATGATGCCAACCCCAGGTGCTTCAAGTTCTGGGGACTATTTTTCTTTGGAATCTATAGGGCATACGGGGTTCACCGGAACTTCATTGTGGTATGATCCTAAAATGGATTTAGGAATTGGTATTTTATCTAATAGAGTTTTGTATGGACCTGAAAATAAGGCCTTTGCATCTCTAAGACCACAGATACATAATTGGATTGTTGAAAACTTTAGAAAGAGCGGGACATAAAATGGATTTGAAACCGGGCGCACATATACACATGATGGGAATCTGCGGGACAGCAATGGCTTCATTGGCGGGGCTGTTGGTTGATAGAGGATTTAAAGTGACGGGTAGTGATTCAAATCCTTATCCACCGATGTCCACGCAAATTGAAAACTTAGGAATTAAAATCCAAAAAGGCTATAGTAAAACAAATTTGCATCCTGTTCCTGATTTTGTGATAGTTGGTAATGTTATTTCTGCAAATAATGAAGAAGCACAAGAATTAGCAGCTTTAGGTATTCCTTACACTTCTTTACCGAAAGCAATGGGCGAGTTTATTATAGGGGACCGTGATTCTATTGTGATTGCGGGAACTCATGGTAAAACAACAACAACATCAATGATGGCTTGGATGTGCGAGCAACAAGGTGTTGAACCTGGATTTATGATTGGTGGAATTCCTAAAAATTTTTCTCAGTCGTTTAGAAATCCAAAGGGGAATTACTTTATCATCGAGGGTGATGAGTATGACACAGCCTTTTTCGATAAAGTTCCAAAGTTCATTCACTATAAACCAAAACACGTGGTTTTAACTTCTGTAGAATTTGATCATGCTGATATTTATAAAGATTTAGATGCAGTAAAGGCGGCATTTGCTCGTTTGATGACCTTAATTCCTGAAGATGGAACTTTGATTGCATGTGCAGATGATGCCAATGTCATGGAACTTAGGAAGCTAGCAAAGTGTAAGAAATCATTTACTTATGGTTTTTCTAAAGACGCAGATTTTAGAGCAAAGGTGATGTTCCAAGATACAAATGGCGTAGGATTTGAGATCCATCACAAAGGCGTTATTTATGGACCATATGCAATGCAGATCACTGGTGATTATAATATTTTAAATGCCACGGCCGTTGTTGCTATGGGGCTTTGTTTGAATTTTTCTGAAAATCGAATTCAAATATCTATGGAATCTTTTGACGGAGTAAAACGTCGTCAGGAAATTCTTGGAGAACCAGGTGGAATTTTAGTTATCGAAGATTTTGCTCATCACCCGACAGCAGTGAAACAAACAGTGCAGGGGATTCAAAAGAAATATCCAAATCGTAAAGTGTTTTCTGTTTTTGAACCTCGCAGTGCGACTTCACGTCGTCGTGTGTTTCAGAAAGCCTATGTAGAGGCCTTTCAAGGGTCTCACGAAGTGATGTTGGCGAAAGCGTTTGATCAATCAAAAATTTCAGAGACAGATCGTTTTTCAACTCAGGAGTTGGTAGATGATTTAAAGTCGTCAGCGGTATCTGCGCAGGACTTTGATAATGCAGATCAGATTGTTCAGGCTTTGAAATCTAGAGCTCAAAAAGGTGATGTTATTCTTATTATGAGTAACGGCGGTTTTGATGGAATTTATGGGAAATTATTAACTGCACTGAATTAGTTTTAAGGCGCTTGCATTTGGCATAGAGAGAATAACGGTGACAATGCTGCTGTAAGCGCTGAAGAAGAGTTAAAATACATACAATCAGTGACATTGCTTACGTCCCAGCTTTGAAGAGTTTGGGTATATTTTCCAGCATTTTTAAACATGCTGTTCATATTGGTTACATTTGCAGTGTTAAAGTTTAATGGTTTGTTGAAGCTATTTGCGTAGTAAAACATACTGCTCATATTGGTAACTAAACTTGTATCAAATATAATTTCTTGGTTGAATTTAGAAGCTCCTAAGAACATCGAACTCATGTTTTGAACATTCCTGGTTTCAAGGCTCAGAGGTAGAGAATTATTATTATAATTTGTAGCATAGGAAAACATTCCCTGCATCGTTGTCACGTTTTCAGTATTGAAAGTCAGCGTTTTATTGAAGCCAGTAGCATTGGAAAACATGTAGGACATGTTTGTTACTTTTTGTGTATTCATTAAAACTTCAGAATTAAAAATGGAAGTATCTGCAAACATATACTGCAAATTAGTCACTTTTTCCGAGTTAAAATTTATCGGTTGATTAAACGCAGAGGCACCACGGAACATCGAAGACATATTTAGAACATTTTTGGTATCCCAAGCGTCTAGTGATTGATTAAATGCAATGGCGCCATTAAAAAGAGCCGTCATATCTTGTACATTAGATGTATTCCAATTATTGATATTTTGATTAAAACTTAAGGCATCTTGGAATGTGTATGCCATATTTTTAACATTGGAAGTATTCCATGCATCCAAGGGTTGATTAAATGCTTCTGCAGAGCTGAATGCGTATTTAAGGTTTTCGAGGTTTGAAACATCCCAATTGTTGAGCGGTTGATTAAAACTGTACGCCCCGTTGAACATTGCTTCCATTTCTTTGATATTTGAAACATTCCAGTGATCAATATTGGAATTAAAATTTGTAGCGCTTACAAACATATAAGAAAGATCTTTGGTTTTGTTTAAATTGGGAGTGTTGATGCTATGGAAACTTGTTATTGAGGTGTTCCCATAGAACAGGCCCGTTAAGCTTTCAGGAGAATGATCACCCCACTGCTCAATGTCTAGGGCTGTGTCGGCAAAATGAATGCCTTGGTAGGATCCGTATATTGAAATTTTATTAGATCCTAAACTTGTTAATATAATATTTGGTAAAGCTGTTTTTAAAGCAGACAAACCCCCACTTCCTGCAGTTAAGGAAGATCTAAGAGTTGTAGCTGTGATTAACGAGTTCGTATTTGTAGATTTCACAGCTTGCGTAACCAGTGTATTAGCTGGATTTGTGTACTCTACGATAGCATTGACGTTGCCGCTAAAATAAATAGAAAACCGACTTGTACCATTATTTGTGATAACTAATGGTTTGGGATAAGGAATAGTAGCTACGATAACTCCCATGTGCTTGACGGTGACCGTTTCTTTAAAAATAGGAGTTATCTTTAGAGTCCCATTTTCAACGGAATAAGAAACTGCGTTTTCGACTTCGAGATGGTCTTCAATCACGGCGCGATACGGAAGAGTTAATGTGTAGGTTCCGTCCTCATTTAGTTGATAGGAATTGTTTTGGGAAAACGAAGGTGAATTTAAAAGCCCCATGTCCAAATCTCTAGTGCAACCTAGAAGTAAAAAAGGAATAAGCAAAAGATGCCACAGAGTGGTTTTGATTGGATTCATGTCCGTTATTATTCGGCATAAAATGAGTAAATCTTGATCACTTTGTAGAGAATTAAGGGGGTTTAATCTTAATTTAGAAGTATTTTGTGCCCAAATAACAGGCAATTTAGAGTGAATATGGCTCTATATGATATGCCTTTGAGTTTCGCGAAGTGTTAATGGTGGTTTGAGAGTGAAATACTTGTCTAGATTCGATAATTTTTCTGCCTATGTCTAATCAAACGCCTTTAATGAAACAGTTCTGGGATATTAAGTCCATCCATCAAGATAAGATCCTTTTATTTAGAATGGGGGATTTTTATGAGATGTTTTTTGATGATGCCGTAAAGGCAGCTCCTATTTTAGGGATTGCACTGACTCAAAGAAATAAAAAATCTCAAGATGAAACTCCGATGTGTGGAGTTCCTCATCATTCTATAGCTGGACCCATTAATAAACTTTTAGCTGCGGGCTTTAAGGTTGCCATCTGTGATCAACTTGAAGATCCCAAACAAGCCAAAGGAATTGTTAAGCGTGGGGTGACTCGTGTTTTAACTCCAGGGATGGTTTACGATTCTGATACTTTAGATGGAACTAAGCCTCATTATTTAGTTTCTCTGGATAATGAATCGGCTTCTTTTGTTGATACGACGACGGGTGAAACTTTTTTCTTTACGTCTTCGGACGTGAGTCATCTTAAGAGATTTATTCAAGTACTTCCTGTAGCAGAACTTGTTATTTCTGCGGAAAATAATTCTTTGGTAGATGATTTACCAGGTTTGTTAGTTTCTCATCATGAGGAATTTGCAGACTCATTGCACCCTCTTTTGAAAAATGCGGCTCCTTTGTCAGCAGCGAGACTTGTAAGTTATATTGAGGCACTGTCTGGGGCTGATAGCCTTGCGACTTTGTCGCCATTTGAAGAACGAGACCTTGAACATCGTTTGGATGTTTCAAGTACGACACTTCGTCATTTGGAAATATTTTCTACTTACAAGGGCGAAGGGCTTGGAAGTTTATTCCATGCCATTAATCGTACCCAAACATCGGCGGGAAGTCGTTTACTACGTCAGTGGTTGAGTTTTCCTCTTCGTGACAAGAAAGCGATTGAGGAAAGATTGGATAAGGTCGATTTCTGGAGAGCTCACTTGCTTGAGCTTAAGAGAGTCCGTCAAATTTTGGGACAAATGGGAGATATCGAAAGACGTCTAGGTAAAATATCTCAGCCTCAATGTAATGGACGTGATCTTATTGCTTTAGCAGGCAGTGTACATGCTGGGTTGAGTTCTTTGGAAGTGGTATCTTCAAAGGCTCCTCTTTCCTCTGAGTATCAGTCACTGAGAGATCTGGCTTATAAAATTGAAAGAACTTTGGTGGAAGATCCCCCTTTGTCGACGAAGCAGGGTTATTTAATTCGTACCGGTGTTTCTCCGGAACTTGATGAGTTGATAGAATTGTCAACTCATTCGCAAGCTTTGGTGGCTCGTATGGAGGCCGAGGAGAAAGAAAAAACTGGAATCTCTAGTTTGAAAATTCGCTATAATAATGTTTTTGGATATTATATTGAAATCACTAATCTTCATAAAGACAAGGCTCCTGCTCATTATCAAAGAAAGCAAACTCTGACGAATGCAGAGAGATATTGTACAGACGAACTTATCGAGCTTGAAAGAAAAGTTCTATCGGCGAATACCAAAAGAGCCGATTTAGAGTTTGAGTTTTTTGAGAGTATTCGTAAAGAAATTCTATCTTTGTGTCCAGCTCTGTTGCGATTAGCGCATGAGTGTAGCGAGTTAGATGTTATTTCTGGCTTGGCATGGTTAAGCCTGGAAGAAAAATATGTTCGTCCACTTTTTGTAGAAAATACGGGCTTAAAGTTAAAAGCTAGTAGGCATCCCGTTGTTGAGCAGACAGTTAAAAAGAACTTTGTGGCTAATGATATTGAGCTTCGTCAGAATGGTTGTTTGCTATTAACAGGACCTAATATGGCTGGTAAGTCTACCTTGATGAGACAAGTGGCCCTGACGGTTATGCTTGCTCAGATGGGTTCTTTTGTCCCTTGTGATGAGGCCACTCTTTCTATTTTTGATGCTATCTTTACCAGAATTGGCGCTAGTGATCAGTTGTCTGAAGGTCTTTCTACTTTCATGGTTGAGATGACAGAGACATCTGCAATGTTAAAAAATGCGACAAAGGATTCTTTAGTTATTCTAGATGAAGTTGGGCGCGGGACGAGTACATTTGATGGAATGTGCTTAGCTCAGTCGATTTTAGAACATCTATTGAGCGAAGTAAAAGCTCTGACTTTCTTTGCGACTCACTATCATGAGTTGACGACTTTAGATCAAAGTTTCGGCCAAATTATGAATTCTCATATGACAGTGGCGGAAAGAAATGGAGAAATTCGTTTTCTTCATACTTTAGCAAAAGGGCCTGCGTTGAAGTCTTATGGAGTGCAGGTGGCAGAGCTTGCTGGCTTACCACTTTCTGTTACTAAAAGAGCAAAGAGTCTTTTAAAGGATATTGAATCAAAAAAGGTACAGGCTAGTTCGCAGTTATCTTTGTTGGATTCTATTTATGATGAAAGTTCTTTTGATGCTCATTCGGAAGTTAAGGTTGAGGAAAAAATTCCAGAGCAAATTCAAGTTTTGATCGAAGAGCTTGGTAAGTATCCTTTAATGCAAATGAGTCCTCTAGAAGCGATGAACCAAATAGCTAAGTGGAAAGAAATTGTAGAGAGAGCCTAGGATGACCAAGAAGCTAGATCCTTCACAAAAAGATATGAGTCAGTCCTTTTTGAAGGATCTTTTACGGGTAATGTTGGTTCCCACTTTAGTGAATAAGGCCTTTATGGTGTATTTTGGATTGCAGTATTCAAAATACCCAGGAGATGGTTATGGCTATGGTTTACTCTTTACTATTTTCTTTTTACTTTTTACTGTTGGAACTTTTCTTTGGAAATACCGTCACGTAGATGATCCATAATGGGAAAAATCCTTAAGTTTCTTTTAAAGTTCGTTTGCTTTTGAGAAAATGCATTTTTTTTTAAATGATGTGATTGTTTGGCTAATGTTTGTCTGAACTCGACCGATCAATAGTCTAGGTAAAACACCTTAACTAAGGGGAGCATCATGAAAGCTTTAGCAAAATTGACATTCGGATTATTAATGGTTGCAGGTCTAGGCGCTCAGGCGAAGGGGCCTATTTTAACTCCAGAGCAGGATTCAAAAGAACCTGTGGCAGAGAGGGTTGTTGCCTCTGACGCTCGAGGAGAGTCAGTATTAGGTGAATTAAAAGTACAGGGTAGTGGTTTTGAAACAGATCAACACCCGATGTTTCAGAGAATGTGGATGAAAGAGTTTTTTCCGCACGGTCCGAAAATTTGATGTCCTTATTAAAATTTAAAAATAGTTTAAAAAGAGGTCTGCAAAGACCTCTTTTTTTGTGCATTAAGACTCCATCTCGATTTGAGAAAATCACAAATAATAGTTATTTTTATAGATTTAACTCCTTAGACTAAAAGTCTATTGTTTTTGGGGGAATTTATGATCAATCTACGTCAAGGACTGGGCGCCTTTATAGGGGCTTCTATCTTAGTGTTGGGTTTTCAAAACTGTTCAGAATCAAAAATGACTTTCGCGGAAATTCCAGAAGGAGAGCTGTTCTCTTCGTCTCAAGCTGCTGAGTTTCAATGTCTTCAATATATTGAAGTTTCTTTGTCTGATATAAACTCTCAACGCTGGGATATTCCCGCTCGAACTGACGAGGGACTTTGTTATTACGTAAAAATTGCGGAAGCAATGCCTGTTCAGTCTTCCAAGGATTCTGGAATGGGTCGGGATTCTGATGTTGTTTCTAGAGATCATAATTTTTCTTTAGCTGATGGTTTAAAAACAAATCACCCCTATGTTATGGCTCAGCAAAAAATTTCCTTTTCATTAAGTGATCAGCGAAAAATATTAGTGGCAGGCGGTCCTAGCGAATTAGATCCTATTTTGGTAGATAACTTTATTTTAGTGGGAGTTTCTGCAGAGGGAATGGCTGAAAATATTAATCGCCAATATCTAGCTTATGGAACTAGTGACTCCAGTGTATTTACGGATAGTAATAAAGTTCTTTATAAAAACTATCAGGTGGGTTTAATTCCTTTTGCAACAGGCGGAACTAGTACAGTCAGTGCCATTGCTTTAGAGAATAAAATGGCCATAGGGTATGTTTTTAATTTAGATATTCGATTACTGGATGCCGGTGGTTCTGCCCATATGTCAGATATCTATCTTATTATTCAATAAGGAATTGGATCTGACTGTTTGAGTGCAAAACTGAAAACACTTTCAAATAAAGTGTTTTACATTGATACGCTTATTCGAATACGAGATAAATCCTTTAGGACTACAAAGAATTTTCCGATAAATTCCTCATGAAAAAGCGATATTTTATATTATTTAGCGTAGCCTTAGTAAGTGTCTTAACTTCTTGTACTGGTCAGAATGTTTTACCTAGTCTTTCTCCGATTATAGAAGATGAAGAGGGAGACTCTTCTGTATGGACTTCAAATACCATCACTGGAAAATGGCTTAGTGATTGTGTAGACTTAGAAAATTCAGGGGAAAGTCGTTATCGACTTTATTACATGATTTCGGAAAATAATCTCGAGGGATTCACTTTTTCTTACCCTACTTCTCAGGCTTGTCAGACTATTGTTGGAGGAACTTATAATGCCTTTGGTTCACAAGGTATTAGTATTCATGCTAGCGAGTTGTCTTCTTCTGGATTGCTTCAAACGATTTCTTCGGGAAGTTTCTTCTCAATCGAAATTAATGCAAATAATATGGACGCCCTTTTTTGGGGTTCTGATTCCTCTCAAGATAGGATGATAATTTCGGATAGAGGAATCGAGTTTTTATCTAATGACATCGTTAATTTCGATGCTTTGAATACAGGCTATGCTTCTTTTTTAAGTCAAAATCTGAGTCAGATAGCGAGTTCAAATCTTAATCAAGGATATTTGATGGTGAGTAGGCAGCCAGAATTATCGACTCCAGATGATTTCGGATCATCTAACTAGTTTTTTGTCTGGTTGATTAAGTAAAAAAAAGACCATACAAAGTATGGTCTTTTTTTATATGTATATAAAAGTTTATTTAATCGTTTTTTTAGTTTTCTGGATTTTTTTTGGATGGACCGGAAACGCCCATGTGATTGCGCCAGTTGTATTGAGGGTCCACTTTGGTTCTATTGTGCCAAGCCTCCCATTTCTTTTTAGGGAGTTTATGGGCAACATTGCCTTTCTCGTCGAAAATATCAGGTTCTTTTCCAATTAAGAAAGTAGCGATAGATTTTAAAAGTCCCATTTATAACTCCTTGAAGCAGGTTCAATATAGATGAAGCTCGGTCCTGAGGCAAGGCACAGAATGTAGCTACTCGGTGCGTATCATAATTTTTCATCCTCAATCCAAGTGTTTACAGAGTATCCACTTGGGCAAAAAATTCTTAAGAACCCAATAGATCAGTAAAAAAGCATGTTTTGTGTTAAAATCCGCAAATGATAAAAATCAAATATTCGTTGGTTGTGGGAGCCTTTTTGGCTGTTGCTGCTTTGGGGGGATGCTCGGAGGATGGAGCGTCCTCAAAGGGCTTAGAGCCTATCGGTGGAAGCTCCGATTTTTTTAAAATCACTCTTAATCCAGAGGCCGCAGAGGAATCCGGTTGGGAAAGACCCACGGATTGTCGCGCGAATATTTCCAAGGTTCTTTGTGAGGTAAATCCCACTACGGATTGGGGTAATGTCTTAGAGCGCCCCTGTTTAGGTGGGGAGCAAAAATACCAAGCTATTCTTGAAGAAGTTTATGATAGCTTGGACGGTGTTAATAAAAAAATGTTTTGCTCTCTTCGACGAATTTTTATCGAAAAAGAATTCAAGGCGACAGCCTACGCAAGCCTTGTGTCTAAGAAAAATCAGGATGGCTCTGCCGAAATGCTTCCTGGTGCAATTATGGGGTTTAGAAAAGCGCTTTTAGACGAGCAGCCTGATTTTTTAAAATGGATCAGCTGGAAAGAGCAAAAAAACTTTATTCGCTCTGAAGATGAGTTTTCTTTGCCTTTACAGTATCCGATATATGAGTCTAAGTTAGACATTTCTTTATTGCAGTATGTGGTCGTGCATGAGTTTGGGCATATGTTAGACTTTGCAAATGGACTTAATCAAGAATCCTATGGGAACAAAAATTGTTTTTTAGAAGGGGTTTCTACTTACGAAGAGTATTTAGAAAAATGCCGTCCATTTTATGAAAGTGGAACTTGGGGAAATATAAGCTGGAAAAGCTATGCTGTGATTCAGGATAAAAGTGATTTTTGGGGGCGAGGGTTGTTTTGTTTTTATGATTGCCAAACCTATCCTGTCGCTGCGGATATTGAAAAAGCATATAAGGGATTGTCGAGCTCAGAATTTATCACTAGTTATGCCTCTACCAATGCTATGGATGATTTTGCAGAGTCTTGGGCTATTCGTTGGTTAATCAGTGAAAAAAAGAATGAGCTTTCTTTGAAGTTCGATGAAGCCTTTAAAATCAATACAAAGACTGTTTATGAAACACCAAAGTTTAAAACTAAGCGCGAGTTTCTAAAGAATTTTGCTGAAGGGGAGATTTTTTATCCGTAGAGAGAGACTTAGGGGAAGCTGAAAATTTATTTGATGCCTGTTTATCTAGATCGGGAGTTTCTAGATAAGAATATAGAAACGAGGAGGAGAGCTTTTTGGGGAAGCTCTCCTTTTTTTATGGAAAATTAAGAACGAGGGTTCGCGCAAACATCAATAATATCTAGACCTCTGTCTTCGCTTAAAGAACCTGTGCCTTTGAAGTGTTTGAAACATTGTTGAGCGGCTTGTTCATAGGCTTCTTCATAGCTGTCTGCATTTCTTGTGATCTCTAACTTTTCTCCAGACAATTGATACTTAAAAGTATAGTCTTTAGAGTGCTCAGTATAGCTAAGTGCTAGTGAAGGTGTTGTAACTGCAAACATTAGGTTGATCATTAAAAGCATTTTCATAATTAACTCCTCGTATACCATCCTATAGAGCAAGCAAAATGCCAGAGGATCGATACTGCACTTTAATGAGACATTCTAAATATTTGTAATTATTGACTAAAACATGTATTAAAGTGGGACTTTAAGGAAGGGGTGTTAGGGAATTCAACACACGCCTAAAATAGGCTGACGCCTATAGTCTTTGTATGCTAAAACGTCCCACTATGAAACTTCAATATCAGCTTCCACAAGTTTATGGAAACCTTTTGCCAAAGGATATTCTGCAATTTGAACCTCAAGAGTTTAAGGCGACCTGTGATAATTGCTTGATGTCTCAAGATAGTACAAAATCCAAGATTAAGTATAAGGCCGATTTGAAGTGTTGTACGTTCCATCCTTTTGTTCCTAACTATATGGTGGGTGCAACGTTTTTGGATGATTCTATGTCTGCTGGTCAGAATGTTTTTCGAGAGAAGATTGAGCGTCGTGAATATGCCTTGCCTATTGGGATGGTTGCGCCGGTAAAATTTCAAGTTGAATTTAATAACAGGACCGAGGGAGAATTTGGTAATCGTCAGGATTGGCTGTGTCCTTATTATGATCGCCAAAAGAACAACTGTCAGGTTTGGCGCAATCGCGGAGTCGTTTGTACGACGTTTTACTGTGAAAGTAGTTATGGAAAATTAGGCATTAACTTCTGGGAAAAACTCAACAATTACCTTTGGTATATAGAGTTGGCTTTGCTCGAAGAAGCCTTGGCTATGTTGGATTTCTCACCTCGACAGGTGATGGAACTTTTAGACTACCACAACCGATACGAAGGAACTGCTTCCGAGTTAAAGTCTGGTTTTTTAACAGAAAAAAAATCCCGCGAGCTTTGGAATGGATACTATGAAGATCAAGAAGGTTTTTATAAAAAGTCCTACGAAGTTGTCTCAAATATTTCCAGAACTGATTTTTTTGATTTATTAGGTGAGCAAGGTGAATCTCTTGCTGATGAGTTGTATAGTATTATTCCTCAGCTTAAAGAAAAAGATAAGGCGTAGATTATGAATATTCAAGAAAGACAAAAAACTTTAATTGCTGAATTTTCAAAGCTTTCTGAGTGGGAAGATCGCTATAAAAAAATTATTGAACTAGGCAAGACCTTGCCTGAGATGTCTGAATCTTTAAAAATAGAACAAAATATTGTTAAGGGCTGCCAATCTCAAGTGTGGCTCCATGCCGAACTAAGTCCTGAAGGAAACGTCAGGTTCCAAGGGGATAGTGATGCTTTGTTGGTTAGAGGACTTGTTGGGATTTTGCTCAATATTTATTCAAATGCAACTCCAGCGGAGATTCTTGCGACTCCCCCTGATTTTTTAAAAGAATTGGGATTTGAGGGGAACTTGTCCCCGAGCAGAGCAAATGGGCTTCATTCGATGTTGAAGCAAATCAAAATGTATGCGACTGCATTTGATTACTTACTAAAGACAAAAAAATAACAAAAGAAATCAAAAAAAGCTTTGTCTACCCATGCAAAGTCATTGCAGACTGTTTTTAGTATATTTCCTCGACTAAAGTCCTTAGGAGTGCAATGAGAAAAAATCCATTCACAGTGGCTACGGCCGCCGTCATAGTTGCTGTTATGTCTGTTGGTTTTGCTCCTATTTCAGTAAAAGTTATTTACGGAAATGACAGTCGTTTGGATGTCTATCAGGTCCAAGATCAAAATATTCTTGCGGTGGCTGATGCCACCGTTGCTCTGATTTCTAAGGATTTTTTCAGAGACAATGGCGTTGATGGGTTTCAGTTAAAAAGCTCTCAATATGGAAAAGCCAATAAACTTTGTTCTGAAGAGTCTTTCTATCAACAGCCTAACTTAGCGGGCTGTTCCGGTGTTTTGATTGGTGAAGATTTAATTGCGACGGCGGGGCACTGTATTTACAACTCTGCGGGATGTAAAAGATCTAGCTTTGTCTTTGATTATAAAATGGCGGATGAAAATACAGCTCCGCTAACCACTAATTATGAAAATGTCTACAACTGCAAAGAAATTATTAAAAGAGATATAGCGCTCACAATTTGTCCATTGTCAAACTTGTGTTTGAAAGTAGTAGACGATTTGAAAGAACACCCTTTAAAAGAAATGCTTGACTTAGGGCTGAAAGTAACTATTAATTCAGATGATCCTGCTTA
>JBHIVS010000044.1:0-13751 GCA_041987885.1 Pseudobdellovibrionaceae bacterium
TTATCTGTTTTGATACGGATGCAATCATGGCCTTCCCAGGAGGCAATGCATTGATTGCCCAAGGACTTACTACAAATATTCGTCAGAACTTAGGCGACAATGTGATTCGCTCGAACAGCACTGTTTTAAAAGTTATTCGAAAATCCGATCATGTCGAAGTAATCTACGAAGATGCCTTTGGAACAATTAAAAAAGTTCTAAGCCGCAAAGTCATTATGGCCAATCAAAAATTTGTCGCGCGCAGAATGATCGAAGATCTTCCAAAAGAACACGACCACGCCATTTCACGCATCTTTTATAGATCTTATATTGTTGGTAATGTGATTTTAAATAAAAATATTCCTTCTGAGGGATTTGAATTATTCACCCTTAATGGACAGATACAGGCATCCCCGACGCCGTCTCGTCCTGGAAATAGATCTTTCACGGATATTTGTTTTGGCTCTTGGGCTCAAAATGACGAAGTCCAACAAAGCGTCCTGACCTTATATCAAGGTTTTGCTTACGATGGAGCTAGACAGTTTTTATTCAATCCTGATTCCCATGAAAAATACCGTCAAAAATATTTAAACGATCTAGGGCCTGTATTTGATGGACTCAATATTTCCATGAATGATGTCCAAGGATTGCGCCTGACTCGTTTTGGTCATGCTTTGCCTATCGCGATGAAAGGTTTAATCAGCTCAGGTATATTACAACAAGCCTCTGCGCCCATTGATGATAAAATTTATTTTGCAAATCAAGACAACTGGGCAAACCCTTGTTTTGAAACTGCCCATGATTGTGCCTTTGAAGCGGTTCAAAACATCAGAGAAAGTCTTTAAATATTTGTGATCTGTTCCTGCAAAAAAGAACAGATCACTTTATACCCATTTACAATATCCGCCCGATATTTTATGCTTTATGACTTGGATTATCTTTTTTCCAAAAGTATTCTTATCCCATGAGTAAAAATTCTGAATACGTTTTTCTAATGGATTGCGCCGACATCAATGAAGTTCAAGTTGTTAAATCTTATTTAAAGGCCATGGGATTTAATCCTAGAGTCCGAGACGAATACACTCGAACTGTCGCTCCCCATTATACAAATCTATTAGGTAGACTCAGTATCGAGGTTCCCGAAGACGAAATTTTCGAAGCTTCTAAGGCCATCGAAGAACGCAATGATTCTATGGTACAAATCAAAGAAGTTGTTGTTAACGAATACACTCCTGATGCTAAAAGAGCTCTTTTCCTAGCGATTCTAGGCTGTGTTCTAATTCCAGTGATAGCGAATATTTATTCGATGTATATCGGATTTAAAGTCATGCGAAAAGAGCGCCCTCTGAGTCGAAAAAGTCGTAATCAACTTTTCCTAGCGATCGTATTTAACTCTGTGGCTTTTTATTTCTGGCTCACGATCGGCATGCCTATCCTTAAAGGTTTCACGAACCTTTTGTTAAAGTAATATTTCCCCAGAATTCTGAACCAAGAAAAAATGGACTTAGTGAAGAAGCCATGCGCGCATGTTCTTTTTAGGACAGGTGGTCTCATTACCCGATTACCAGCCCATACACATGTTGTTCGCCAACTTAATGGGAAGTGTTGTTGTTTAATTAAACTCATCTTACTGTTTATTTTTTAGACAGTAAGGAATAATCTGCAGAGTTCGACAGCCCCTCTAGATAACTGACTTCTTGGTAGTATATAACTGTTCGGTAAGATATTTTTTCTGACTCGAAAAGGAATTACTATGAAGTCACTAGTTATCATCGCTTCCATCTTATTAAGTTCTCTAGCTGCTCAAGCAAATGATATTTGTCTTTCTATCCCCCACAATATGTATCTTGTTGAGCAAGAAATTCTAGAAAATTCTCAATCAAATGTATTAACAGAAAAATTATCTCAAGATTTACTGAGTGGCCAAGAACTTACCTGTAATGACTACAAACGCCTTATGGACTTACAAAGATCATTCATTTCATTAGGCCAAGAATTTTTATCTAGCTATAATACAATTAAAAATGAAGGCTGCACTGAAGCCAAGGAATATGAAGCTTCTGTTTCAACAATGATGTCTTTGGTAAACACATCAAAAACAAGCTTGAACTACATTCACCAAGTTCAAAATGCAGCTGGCTGTTGGTAAATGTTTTTATATCTGCCACAAATTGAGACTAGTCTTATTCACACTATCAGACACTGAATTTTTAGCACAAAAAAACCCGAAGATCGAAACCCTCGGGCTTTTTGTTTTTAAATATTAAGATATTTAAAATAGCTCTTAATCTAAGAGATCTAATTAAAGACCACGGATCAAGTTCAACGCACTGCCAGCACGGAACCATTTTAATTGTTCTGCATTGTAAGTGTGTTTCAATTCAACATTTTCAGTTGAACCATCAGCATGCTTAATAACCATTGTTACTGGCTTACCAGGAGCAAGGTCTTTAAGGTTGATCAATGAAACTTTGTCAGTCTCTTGGATTTTGTCATAATCTTTTGGATTCGCAAAAGTAAGAGCTAAAACACCTTGTTTTTTCAAGTTAGTTTCATGGATACGAGCAAATGATTTAGTGATAACTGCTGAAGAACCCAAGTGACGAGGACACATTGCCGCGTGTTCACGAGAAGAACCTTCACCATAATTTTCATCACCAATAATAACCCAACCTTTACCAGCTTTTTGGTAATCACGAGCCATTTTAGCGAACTCTTCACCTTTAGCGCCAGTAAGTTGATTTGTACCTTTACCGATTTCACCTGTGAATGCATTGTCTGCACCCAACAACATATTGTTAGAAATGTTGTCTAAGTGACCACGATAAGCCAACCATTTGCCTCCTGGAGAGATATGATCTGTTGTACATTTGCCTTTTGCTTTCGCAAGTACAAGTTGATCAACGAAATCATTACCATCCCATTTCGTAAATGGAGAAAGAAGTTGAAGACGCTCAGACGTAGGACTTACCGCAACTTGTGCAGAAGCACCCGCAGGCTTTTGATAACCTTCTGTATCAGGTACAAAACCTTTTGCAGGAAGTTCTGGAGCTACTGGAGCTTTAAGTTTCACTTTACCTTTAGGACCCACTAACTCATCAGTTGCAGGGTTGAAGTCCAAACGACCAGCAAGACCCAATGCCATTACGATTTCAGGAGAACCAATGAAAGCCAAAGTTTCAGGATTCGCATCGTTACGTGCACGGAAGTTGCGGTTGAAAGAAGTTACGATCGTATTTTTCTCACCTTGCTTAATATCGTCACGTTTCCATTGACCGATACAAGGACCGCAAGCATTTGCAAGTACAGTTGCACCCACTTCGTTAAAGATAGCCATTTGACCATCACGCTCGATAGTGTTTTGAATTTGAGTAGATCCTGGAGAAACCAAGAACGGCTCAGCCATTTTCAATCCAACATCCATTGCTTGCTGAGCAACGAAAGCCGCACGACCGATATCTTCGTAAGAAGAATTCGTACAAGAACCAATAAGTGCAGAAGAAATTTTGATTGTGTAACCTTTTTCAGCTGCTTCTGCTTTAAGAGCAGAAATTGGACGAGCTAAGTCTGGAGTATGAGGACCCACTAAGTGGGGTTCAAGAGCAGACAAGTCGATTTCATAAACTTCGTCAAAATATTTACCAGGATTTGCAACTACATCAGCATCTGCCCCTAGAATATCTTTGTGATCATCAGCAATAGCCGCAAGATCAGCACGACCTGTAGCTTTAAGGTACTCAGCCATTTTCACATCATATGGGAATACAGAACAAGTTGCACCAAGCTCAGCACCCATATTTGTGATTGTTGCTTTACCAGTACAAGAGATAGAGCCAGTACCTTCACCGAAGTACTCTACGATTTTATCTGTTCCACCCTTAACAGTTAACATTCCACAAAGTTTCAAAATAACGTCTTTGGCAGAAGTCCAACCTTGAAGTTTACCTTTTAAGTGAACACCAATAAGTTTTGGATTTTTCACTTCCCATGGAAGCCCAACCATAACGTCAGAAGCGTCAGATCCACCAACACCCACAGCACACATACCCAAACCACCCGCATTCGGAGTGCGAGAGTCTGTACCGATCATCAAACCACCTGGGAAAGCATAGTTTTCAAGGATTACTTGATGAATAATCCCAGCACCTGGTTTCCAGAAGCCAATGTTGTAACGAGAAGAAGCCGTAGCTAAGAAGTCATAAACCTCTTTGTTCGTTTGGTTAGCAACAGTCATATCCACGCCTGAACCTTTGTACGCTTGAATCAAGTGATCACAGTGTACAGTCGAAGGAACAGCAGCTTCATCTTTTCCAGCAAGCATGAATTGCAACAAAGCCATTTGCGCAGTCGCATCTTGCATTGCTACGCGATCTGGTCTTAACAACAAGAAACTTTCACCACGCACTAACTCTTGGTTTTGAGGGTCATCAAGGTGACCAAAAAGAATTTTTTCTGCAAGTGTAAGAGGACGATTTAAACGATTGCGAACAACAGCAAGTCTCTCAGCTGTCTTTTTGTAAACGTTCTGCACCATTTCCGGTGTAGTTTCGATTTTAGAAGCCATTTTTTTGCCTTTCTTTTAGCACGCCCTATCCTAATGAAAGTCAGTTGAAAGCTCAATGCTTACAGTGCTTTATGCAAAGCAAAATAGACTTTCGGGCGATGTTATTTGCTGCATTATGTTAGTTATCAACAGCCTTTCGTTACGGGTTTTCAATAATAATGTCGTTGAAACTCCTCCGATTACACAATATGGTCCGCTCGAATTAAAAAAGAGGAGAATTTATGCGTTCTTTATTAATAGCACTTACCATGCTTGCTTCATCTTCAGCTTTCGCAGCTAATCACTGTGATCAATATGCGGGCAATACTCGTTTCTTGACTGCTATCCAAACTTTGGCTGCTTACCAAAACTACACTTTCGAACAACTTTGCACAGACCCACGTTTGTTAACAATTGAAGTTCAACCAAATCGCATCATTCTTCCAGATTTTGGTGGAACAGAAGTTCCAGCTGTAAGAGTTGATCTTCACAGCGGCTATCAAACTTGCTCTTTCCAAATCAGAGACTCAGATCAAGCTGTAGTTTCTTCTAAATGCTATAGCGGTTTCTAGTCTGAAATAGACTTAAATATCGTTTTTGCAAGACGCCTTGAGCCAGATAAAAAACTTGGCTCGAGGCTTTTTTTTGTCGAAAATAGGGAATGAAAAAAACAATCCTATTTTCTCTGATGACAGCTTTTTTTACGACTTCAATTGTGCCAGCAGCTTTTGCGGCCGATGTTAAAACCTACCACAGGTCATGTCATTTGGATGAAGGTGATGCATTAACCACAGACATTACTGATGATGGCTCTGTATGGACAATCACTCACACAGCCTTTGAAGAAGACCTTTGCAACAACCCGTACCTAGTTTACGAAGTTAAGTTCGCCACTGAAAAAAACTCTCAGAATATCGACCTCACAGTCCACGAATCTTCATATATTCCAGTGACTGAAGAAGTTGCAATGGCACTTAATCTCATCAGCTACTGTGGATACACAGATTGGGCCCCAAAAGAAAAGAAAGTCGTTTCTGGCTACCTGTGTGATGAATTCAAAGCGCCCAATGTGGGCGACAAACTTTATACGATCTTTAAAACAGAACAAAAAGACTCTGACACTCTTTTATTTATTGGCAGAGACACTGAGGGCAAATTAGGAAAAACACCTGCCTCTAGACACACTAGCTGGGATAAAAGAGCTTTTAAACTAAACTCTAGCAATCCATAAATCATGATCATTCATTTATTGCTTTCCGAAGTTTTTATTTTGTAAAAAAATAAATGCTTTCGAAGGCAATACACGTCTCATTACTTAGATAGATTATCCACCTGCGCACAAAGTTTAGCATTTCTAGATCTAAACACCTTATTTGAACAATAACTAAAAAGCTCTCCAAAAGATGGCTGCCTTGTCGGAGCCAGAACAACTGTGTGATCAACCTTATGGACCTCGGATTTACCCTGACTTGCTAGATACTGCTCAACCTTTTTTTGTCCCGCTACTGTATCCATCGAACTCCCCAAAACACCCTTGGCTCCCACGCTATAGGAAATCACATTTTTTTCAGAAATTTTTAATTCACCCATGGCGACCACCGCTTTATCTGAGGATAACTGCCTATGATTAACTCCAACTTGCCATTCATTATCTAATTTTCCTAAAACCATCTGACCATCGCTCAGCAATACATAATTAAAAGTCTGAGCTTTGCCATTAACAACATTTGGAATTTTATCTCCCCTAATCACTTTTCCGGTTTCTTGCGCCAATAAAAAATCTTGATGTCGATTAAAGGCTACGGGAGTCGCTGGAGAGTTTCTAGTCACACTATAGCTTCTCTCGGCAAGTTTATTACCATTTACAACATGTCTAAGATCTTCTAAGTCTGCACTTAGATCTTTGATAGCCAGAGCCTTGTTTTCAGAATTCAGCTTCCCAAAATACTCTGGATCAATCACATGTGCTTTACCGTTGGTATCAACTCGAAATTGAATATCTAAGGGGTCAATACCCGCATCGATAAGAGCCTTTGATTTTGCACTGATATCATTTGCCGTTGCCAACGTAAGCTTTGAAGATACCTCATCAAGATCCCCTAGATGAACTTCAAATCCATCGACAAAGTCTGTAACGATCCTATATTTTCCGTCGCTGCCTTTAACAACTCCATGGAACTTAGGACCTAAATTTAAGTCGCTTAGTTTTTTGACGTAATTAACTTCATTTAAAAAATTGTCTTCTAAAATTTTCAATTGCTCTGCAGATAAGTTTCGATCACTTGGGGGAAACTTAATTTTTGCAAAAACTTTTTTACCTTGATACTCGATAATCTCTAGCCCTGAGTTATTCTCACCCTTAAATAAGGTCTGTCCTGAATCAAATTTAGTATCAGAGATTCTTTGCAGCACTTTACCTTTCCGCAGATCTTGATTTATAAAACTACCCACAGATTTTTCAAGGGAGGCCATGCTCTTTGCAATATCCCCTGGTGTCTGAGAGATATTTCCGAAAATTCCATTATCCAATCCTGTCCGAATTTCTTTATCTGAAAATCCCATCTTCTTTAAATAAGAAACACGCTCTCGAATTTGAGAAAAATTTAAATGACCGACAGTCCCTGACATATTATGTGCTTTTAAAATGGCATTATATTTTCTCATGTCCCTTGAATAAGTACCAGCAGGAGCCTTCATCAACTTTTCAAAGGCCAAAACACGTTCTTTATCATTCAAAGCAGCATTTTTTAAAACATTCTGATCTAAAAACTTAGCTTCCTTAGCCACAGTGGATATCTTATGAGTGCGTATGAACTGTAATCCGAGCGGAGTACTGGCTAATAAAGCCATGCTCACATCAAAAGCACAGCTTGAACTGCCTTGAGCAAACATTAAATTTGTTTCGTTATTACAAGACTTTTCATCCTGAGCATTTACTGAAGTCATGCCGTTGGTATTACAACTTTTCACAGCGTGTTTCCATTCAACAGTGGCAAAATAGGAATTCACACCAAGATCTAAAACTTCTCCACCAATACGAACTGTCGATAAAGATCTGCCCGTTAATCCTAATTTCATCAATAAAGGAACTGACCCCAAACCGACGGTGGCTACGGTTAAAGCGGCATCCCGACTCGTATCTGATAATATTTTAGCGGTCCTGTCCCGATCTAAAGCACCCTCTTCGATGCACTGTTGACTTTCCATTACTTGGTTTAAGTAGTTCTTGATATAGGACTTCCCAAATCCATTATTAAATACTGGCATCTTTTCAACAGATTCACGCAATTCTTTGACTGTACATCTTTGCTGACCGTGCAAACACTGAGAAGTTCGATTTACATTTGAAAGCAAATTCTGTTGAGCAGAATACATTTTTTCAAAGTAATTTTTCAATCTCTGTTCAGTACTCGTCTTACTTTTGCCATCTAAAAAAGTATCATTTAAAAACCACGGATTTTTTTGATTTAACTGATAAATGGCACCAGCAATTCTTTCCAAATAAATTTTGCAATCATGGGTGTTACAAGTTTTCTTTTTAACTTTATACTCATTTGACAATTTTTGATATAAAGCTTCATCCTGAGCCACTGATTTAGACAAATTTTGAATTGTCGACTTTACTGAACATTTTTTTTGAAATGCACAAGCTTCTGCTGCTTTTTTTAAAGTAAGTTCTGAAGGACACTCTGGAGTAGTCTTACCCAAAAGCTTTGCTAATGTGACCTGATTCTTGATAAGACTTGAAGCTCCCTTATTCATCTGGTGGCTGTAAAAATAAAATTTTGCAATTTCATCCGTGGTAATGTCTTTACCATTCACACAGTTTTTTATTGTTTTATTAGAAAAATTTCCAAAGTCGGAATATTCCTTTTCCATCATACTTTGGAGATTACTCACACTCTTTCTTTCATTGGAAATAAATTTTTTACAAGTTTCATACCTTGATTTCAGAGCGCCAAAGAATCGGTTTTGTTTGTCGTCATCTACTAGGTTTTTTAAAACACGTGGACAAGGCTCACTTTGTGGCTGAGGAAAACAGATGCCTTTTTGAGAATCGTTATACTGATTAAATCCATTAAGACTTGCTTGTAGCTCATCAAATCCAAAAGCATGCAAGGAGCCCAAAATAGCTAGAAAAAAAATAGTAAGTACATAAGGAAATGATTTGGAGCCCATGGCTATTTATCGGTTTTTATGTTTTTTGTATAAAGCTCTATCTAACTTTTAAAAACTTCATTTTTACTAGACCCAAAGTCAAAAGTCCTGATCCCGCGGTTATTAAAGCTAAACGTGTGCTACCTATTCTAGCAAAGGCTCCCCAAGTTACTGCCCCCAAAGCCATTCCCGCATAAAAAACTGCCAAAAAGACTCCTAACATTGTTGCCTTTAACTGTGATCCTCCAGTAATTTGCCGAGACGACATATTCATCAAAGTCGCAAGTATTAACCACCCAGTTCCACCCAAAAACATCGCAAAACAAATAGCCGAGTAACTCGAAGCCAGTCCTAAAATGACAACTCCCGCTCCGTAAATCAAATAGGATAAAGTTAAAGATTTTTGCAAGCGCTGAGGCTTCATAATTTTTTCGGAAAAAACTGCACTCACACAGGCTCCTAATCCAAAAAATCCTAACAAAGACCCATACTCTAAAGAACTCAATTCTAACTCAAGACGCCCTCGGGTTGGATAAAGTGCCCACAAAGATGCAGCAAAAAATGTAACTAAAAAAATCTCAATCCATAGTTTTAAGTTATGCAAAGAAAATATCGGAAGCCAATCTTCAGGAGTAATTTTTATTTGTTTTTTCTCAGACGTGTTTTGCACTGGCCAAATTATAAAAAATAAAATCAATCCTAAAAAAGAAATACAATTTAACAAAAATGCGCTTGAAGGTCCAAAGGCGGTTAAAACACCTCCGCCAATAGAAGGTCCCAATACTCGCGTAATATTAATACCCATATAATAAACTAACACCGCAGACGCTTGTGAGCTGCTAGGAACTAAATCAGTCAAAACAGATTGGAAAGCAGGACTAGTCAGAGCAACTCCAATACCCATGATCAAGGACAAACCTAATAACGATACCTCAGTCACTTGATTCGTCCATACTAAATAACCAAGTATTCCTGCCGCGATAAACGTCAAAGTTTGGGCAAAAATTAAAATTTTACGACGGTATCCTAAATCTGCAATATAACCAGCCGGAATGCTTAAAAATAAAATCGGCAAACTACCAACAAAAGACAATAATGAAATGACCAAGGGCGAAGTACTTAGGTGTGTCATCACCCAGCTAGCGGCAACATCTTGAATCCAAGTCCCCAAATTAGACAAAAAAGCACAGATCCAAAAGGATCTGTACGTAGAGATTTTTAGTGGTGACCAAACAGACGAGCTGTCCATATAGAACTAATACCTTATTTCGTTAAGCCCTCTAAGATCGCTTTGGCTTCCTTGAATTTCTTTTTCATATTTCCATTTTCAGCCATTTTTTGAACTAACTCTTCGGGTGCAAATCCTAGAGTCTGGAAATATTCGAAACTTTTTGTCATGTCCTCACCGTATTCACGACGTAAGCTTGGAGGAATCAATTCAACAAGCTTTTGAATTTCAACGGCCGCACCACCTGTTCCAGAAATTTCACCGACGGTTGCATAAAATACATTGGTCATTTCAATTCCCACTTGGCGATATTCATTTTTAGAAATCAATGCTTCGACATTTTTAAGACGCTTGGAAAGCTTATCTTTCAATGTTTTTTGCTTAACTCCCCAGCCAAATGTAACCTTAGCCTGCATCAATAGACCCATTAAAATAGCAAAAAAGCTAGCTCCCCATACAAGCGGCTCTCTTAATACTTGCAAGCCTGCTTGGGACTGAGACTCCATGATTATTGGAGGTAATTGATCTGCTGAATTTTTCGGAGTTTGTTTTTTAGAGTCCGACAGCCTCATTGAACTACCACTTGGAGCATTGGGATTATGTTCCACATTCAAATGGATAGGGTCTGTCGTTTTCGTATAGTACTTTGCGATCTTAGGGTCGAACATCGACACACTAAAAGATGGAATAATTAACTCTCCCTCTTGGCGAGGAATAATTAAGACATCAAATTCTTTATAGCTACGACCATTTTTAAAAAACTTAGAGTCAGATTTTGTATCGTACTGCTCTAAGCCCATCGGCAAATTCAAAGCCGGTAAATCAATCGTCTTCGCATTTCCAGTTCCATCAAAACGAACCTTCAAAGAAAATGGCTGATTTGCCAGCACATTGACATTATCCACAGAGCTCGTCACATCAAAAACTCCGACTGCACCCGTGAAATCTGAAGGTCTGCCTTCAACCGGTAAAGGTTTTACTTTGATCGGCACTCTTGCCGAAGTTTTGGTGTATTCAAAAGATTTTCCCGCATAACCGAAACCTTGTGAAATTGTTCTTACTCTTGACTTAATTTTATACTCATCAATTACGGCCGTTCCAGCTTTGATGGGAAATAAGGCATGAGACGCGATCAAAGCTTTTTTCCAAGGAACTCCATTAACGATTTCCTCAGAAAACTGAAGAGCTGGAACTTCTTCAATATTTTC
Source organism: Pseudobdellovibrionaceae bacterium (assembly GCA_041987885.1). Classification (GTDB taxonomy): domain Bacteria; phylum Bdellovibrionota; class Bdellovibrionia; order Bdellovibrionales; family Bdellovibrionaceae; genus Bdellovibrio. The sequence continues at coordinate 11,117 of JBHIVS010000044.1, forward strand.
TTTCCAAAAGCCTTTTAAGCTAGGAAACTTTAATCTATCTAAACTTTCCATTTGCCCACGGGTATAAACATACCAATTGGCCGTAACTTGTTCGCCTTCAAAAACTTCCGTTTTATCTAATTCCACTGAAATAAAAAAAGCATCGTTAGGATTTTGCGGCAAACTTCTATAAGCAGCATGAGGCATACGATCTGCCCCGCCAATTTCTTGGGGCTCATTAAACGGATCAAACTGTGGCATTTGTTGCAATAATCGCTGACGCTGTTTTAGCAACTGCTCAAACATGTCTTCGCCAGGATCTGTATCACCAAACGGATCTTCATATTGATCTTGTTGTTTCTGAGGACGAGCCACTGTGCCAGACTCCCCAACTTTAATCACAATCGGCTCTGTTCTATGTGCGGCCCCTGCAATAACAACCTCAAAAGAACCAATACTTAAAGTTCCTTTTTTATTCGTCACAAGTTGATAGTTAAATTCTCTGCGATAGTTGCTCTCGAACTTCATTCCTGAATTGGTTTGCACCAATCGCTGAGAAATGGCGGTAGAGGGCCATTTATTTAGAAGCTCGAATCCATCTAACTGGGGAATACGTGGTTCTTGAACTTGAACTTCTTCGGTAGAATTCACAACAACAGTGAATGTTAAAGTATCACCAACTCCTAGTTCATTTCGATCCACAGCAGAGCTTACGGTAACACCTTCAGCAAATGCCAAAGCTCCAGAAAATAGAACTGCCAAAAAGAATAGAATATTACCAGTCTTTGTCACGTGGCTGCTCCTTGGTTTCTTTTTTATTGTACTCTGCACGAATTTTTTCTTCTTGCTGTTTCAATTCGCCAAGAATCTTTTTTACATCACCCTCAGATAACTCATTACCCTTGAATGGACGAGGCTTATATTTTTCAGATTTTTGAGGTCCTTGATTGGGATCTTTTTCTTTCTGATCCTTTTTGTCTTGTTCGTCTTTTTTATCGCCTTCGGAAGGATCTTGTTTTTTCTGATCTCCCTGACCTTGCCCCTGATCTTTTTTGTCCTGATCGCCCTTTGAATCTTTATTCTCACCCTCACCTTGGCCGCCACCTTGTTGAGACTGAATTAAAAGTTCAATATTCGTTTTAACTTCTTTAGAACTAGGAGCGACTTCTAAAGCCTGCTGATACTTAGCAATGGCCTCGTCGACCTGTTTTGCTTTTCCTAAAAGTTGAGCCTGATTAAAACGAGAAACAAATAACAATGGTAAATTCTTTTCCGCCATTGCTAACTTTTCAGCTTCGCGATAGGACTTTAAAGCTTTGTCGGCTTGTTCCATCAATTCTAATGAAAAACCTAAATTTAAATGCAAGCTGCCTAAAAATGGATCGTACTGTAAAGCTTCCACAAACTTTTGATAACCTAGAGACTGAGTTTCAGGCTTGGCCAAACTCTGGGCCCCTTGGCGATTAAGCCACAAAGTTTTGATATTCGGTAAATAACCAGCATCACAAGCGGTTAAACAACCCATACCCGCAGCAAGTATAAATATTTTTAAAGTATTATATCTCATAGAGGTGGCACCTCGAAACGTCCCTTCCAAAATACAAATCCAGAACGTCTTTCTCCCATTAGCAACTCTAACAAAGCCAATATAATCCCAATAAATAAAAATACCTGAAAACGTTCGTCATATTGAACGGCCATCGAGGACTCAAACTCTTCCTTTTCAAGTTTATTAATATCCTCTGCTAAAGACTTAATATGATCTCCGCCAAAGGCGGCATAATAAAAACTTCCCTTACCAGCTTCTGCCAATGCTCGTAAAGCATCGCCTTTAACTGTCGTGATAATAGTCTGCCCTTGGCGGTCTTTCTTATAACCTTTTAAAAAACCCATTCCATCGCGAACAGGGATAGCTCCACCCTTTTCAGTTCCATAAGCCAAAGAAAATATTCTGATGCCGTCTTTAGCCATTTTTTGAGCCTGATCAATAGCACCTTGCTCATGATCTTCGCCATCAGATGCAATCAAAACAACTCTAGTAACTTTGGAAATATCGTCCTGCTCAACTCCACCTCTTTTAAAAGCGGCTTCTGATTCAGCTAAGGCTTCCTGAAAATTGGTTCCTTGAGTTGATACGGAATTAGTTTGCAAAGATTCAAGATACATTTTAACAGCCCCTGGATCATTCGTCAGAGGCGACAATAGCACTGCTGATCCAGCAAAAGCCACAATACCTATTTTATTCCCCGGCATCTGATCCACCAGTCTGCTAAGCTCTGCTTTCACTTGATCTAAGCGCGAAGGACGCACGTCTTCAGACATCATACTTTCGGAAACATCGACCGCGATGATAATCTCGACTCCTTGGCTTTTCACCTGCTGTTCGCTTGCACCAAATTGAGGTCTTGCTAGGGCAATGACAAAAAATAAAATTGCAAAGTAAGAAAACCAATCTTTAGTTCTTCTTTTTTTTGTAGAAACAGATTTAGTTAAAAATGGATACATTCTTGATCCAATTGCACTTTCTATTTTCTTTTTAAAAAGGCGCTGATAGATCATTCTTAAAATAATTAAAACAGGAATAGCCCATAAAAACTGAAAGGCCGCGATATTTTCAAAGCGAAACATTACGGAACCCTCCTCAACCATGTACGAC
>JBHIVS010000045.1:0-13672 GCA_041987885.1 Pseudobdellovibrionaceae bacterium
CCCTGCAATTCTAGAAAAAAAGATGAATCAACAAGCGCAGAAAAATTGGAAGATCGTCAATGCTGGCGTTAGTGGTTCGACAACGGCTTCGGCGATTTCACGTATGAAGTGGCAGCTAAAATCAAATCCTGAATATATGTTTATCGCCTTGGGGGCTAATGATGGCCTGCGCGGACTGGATGTTAAAACTAGCGAAAAAAATTTAGCAGAAGCCATCGAGTTTGCACAAAAAAACAATGTAAAAGTGATTCTTGGGGGGCTTTACATGCCACCTAACTACGGCAAGAAATACACCGAAGATTTCGCCAAGATGTATTCTGGTTTAGCAAAAAAATATAAAGTTATTTTTATTCCTTTTATTTTAGACAAAGTTGCTGGTGATCCCAAGTACAATCTTGCCGATGGCATTCATCCGAATGAAAAGGGTCATCAAATTATCGCCGAAACAATTTTCACCGCCCTGAAGGAGAAATTATGAGTCTTGTATTACAGAATGTAAAAAAAGGATTTAAACAAGGGGAGTCCCGCATTGATGTCCTACAAGGGTTGAATGTGGAAATTGATGATGGTGCTATTGTATCTATCGTCGGTCAGTCTGGCAGTGGTAAGTCAACCTTGCTGTCAATTTTGGCGGGCCTAGAGAGATCTGATTCGGGTGAGGTTATTGTCGGTGGCAAAGATATTTCAAAATTGACGGAACAAGAATTAACAAAATTTAGAGCTGAAAATATTTCGATCGTATTTCAGCAGTATCATTTAGTGGCCCATTTAACGGCCGTTGAAAATGTTATGCTGGGTCTAGAAATATTGGGACAAAAAGATGCTGAAGCAAGAGCTATTAAAGCTCTTGAAGAACTAGGTCTTGGTCATCGTTTAGAGCATTTCCCGTCTCAATTAAGCGGAGGAGAATGTCAACGTGTCGCAATTGCAAGGGCATTGGTTGTAAATCCTAAAATTTTATTAGCCGATGAACCAAGTGGGAATTTGGATACTCATACGGGTGAAAAAGTAATGGATGTTTTTTTTGATGTCGTAAAAAAACACAAGATTACAACTATTCTTGTTACTCATAGTGAGCAATTGGCAGATCGATGTGATCGAAAATTACGTTTACAACTAGGTCAGATTAAGGAGGCCTAGTTTATGATTTTTAAATATGCTTTGCGTGAACTTTTCAGGAACTGGAAGTTTACGATATTTTTTATTTTTAATTTAAGCTTGGGTTTAGCGGGTTATATTACTGTTCAGTCTTTTAATGTATCCCTGACTAATGAAATTCGTGAAAACTCAAAGGCTATCTTGTCCGCTGATTTAGCAGTCACTGCTCGTCGAGAATTTACAGACCAAGAAAAAGAAATTCTAAAAAATACGATCCCTAAAAACGTTGAAAAAGGCCAAGTTTACGAATTTTTCGCTATGATGAATGCCTTTGATAAGGGAACTCGTCTGGTGCTGGTAAAGGGTGTGGATGCGAGTTATCCCTTGTACGGAGAATTCATTTTAAAGAATGCGGAAGGTAAGCCTCAGGCTGAGTCTGTCAAATCGCCTCTATCTTTGATTGGACAAAAGAGCATCTGGATTTACCCTGAGTTGCAAGATCAGTTGGGTTTGACGGTAGGTGATAAGGTTCAATTAGGCAATTTGGATTTAAATGTATCTGAAGTGGTAGACAAAGATGCTACTCAGACTTTTAGAATGGGATCATTAGCTCCAAAGATTTACATTGATCAGGCCCTTCTTTCGCAGACAGGGTTGTTGCAATTCGGAAGTACTTTTTCTGTTGTTTATTTATATAAATTTAAATCACCAGTCATGGTGAACGAGATTCAAGATAAGATTTATAGTCAGATCCAAGATCCCCAAGTGCGAGTGGAAACCCCAGAGAGTGCGGGAGAAGATTCTGGCCGACAACTGGGGTATCTGACTGACTATCTAGGTTTAGTCGCCATTGTGGCTATATTTTTGTCAGCCATTGGTGGGGCTTATCTCTATCGTATGTACCTAAGTACACGAATGAAAGAAATAGCAATTTATAGAACACTTGGATTGCAAAGTTCTACGGCTGTAGGGATTTACATATTGCAGGCAAGTTTGTTGGGATTGTTTGCTGTGGTGCCAACCTTGGCATTGGCACAAATAGCGTTGCCTTTATTTTCTAAATTGCTTTCTGGGTTTACTAGCGTATCGATTGAGCCTACGATTTCCATAGAATCAATTTGGGTATGCATTTTGATGGCAGTGGTTGGAAGTTTTTCTATTTCTTTGCCATATATTATTCGTATTTATGAATTAAAACCGTCGAAGCTATTTAATGAAGAAAAATTTTCGTCTCAGTCGGCGAGAGGAAATATTATTCCGTATCTTCCAGCGGTTATACTGTTTTCGATATTGTCTATTTACCAAGCTCATTCCTTTAAAGTTGGTGGTTTGTTTATTCTGACAATGGTGGTGGTAATTGCATTGTTATCCGGCCTTGGATATTTGGTAATTAGAGCAGCCAGTGTATTTAAAAATTTAAAAAGATGGTCTCTAAGATTTAGTTTTCTGAGCTTGTCGCGTAGATCGTCTTCGAGCTTGGCAGTTTTTGTGGCTTTGGGTATTGGAACCCTGTTGATGAATATTTTACCTCAGATTGAAAGTTCTCTTCAGCAAGAATTCAAAGTTGATTCTGGCTCTAAGATTCCTTCGTTATTTATGTTTGATATTCAAGATGATCAAATTGGAAAGCTCGAGGAATATATCCAAGGGCATGATTTGAGTCTAATTTCAAAATCTCCGATGGTTCGCGCTCGTATTTTAAAAGTTAATGATAAGGATTATGAAAGAGATATTGGCAAAGAAGGTTTTAAAACTCGCGAAGAAGAGCAAGATGCTCGGTTTAGAAATCGCGGAATCAACTTATCGTTTAGAGAAAAACTTTCTGACTCAGAGTTTATTGTGTCAGGAAAAGAATTCTCTGGAGTTTATGAGTCTGACTTAGAGAAATTGCCAGAGCTTTCTGTTGAAAAACGATATGCGGAGCGCATGGGTTTAAAACTTGGGGATAAAGTTTTATTTGATATCCAAGGTGTGGAAATGAGTGGTGAGATTGTGAACTTTAGAAAAGTTCGCTGGACCAGCTTTCAACCTAATTTCTTTATTCTGTTTCAGCCTGGGGTTTTGGAGGAAGCGCCGAAAACATGGCTTGCAGCTCTACCTTCGATGGAAATGACGGATAGATCCTCAATTCAAAGTGATATCGTAAAGTTATTTCCGAACGTATCAATAATCGATGTGGTTCGTACCGTGGAAAATGCCTTAGAGGTTGCAAAAAAAATGAGTTGGTCTTTGGAGCTTATGGCAGTCTTGGCGCTAGTGACGGGTTATATTGTTTTATATTCTATTATTAGAACTCAAATTAGAATGCGCCGTTGGGAACTGAATATGCTGAAGGTTTTGGGGGCTCATCGTAAAGACATCTATAGATTTATTATGTCTGAAGTTTTTTATTTGGCTTTTGCAGCTTCGTTCTTAGGGGCTGGATTTAGTGTATTTGCAAGTATCATCCTGAATACTTTCTTGTTTGAGACTGATTTTGTCTTGAATTGGGTCCAGCCAGTGGGATCTGTTCTGATTATTACATTCTTAAGTCTTATAGTTTCAGTTTTTGCCGCTACATCTGTTGTAAATGAATCGCCACTTGTTATTCTCAAAGAAGAGAGGTAAATCTCCAGATCCTATGACAATGGGATCTGGGTTTATTTTTACTTATTTGTGAGAGATATGGACGATTTTAAAAAAACTATTAAAACCGCTGCATTGATTTTAGAAGAGGGGGGAGTTATTGGCTTCCCTACAGAGACGGTTTATGGTTTGGCGGCTCGTATCGATATTCCAAGTGCTATAGAAAAAATCTTCACCACCAAAGAGCGTCCTTTCTTTGATCCTTTAATTGTTCACGTTCATAGTGTAGATCAGGCAAAAAAAATTGCGGCTCATTGGGGTTTGACTGTAGATCTATTGGCCAAAGTTTTTTGGCCAGGGCCACTAACGATGGTTCTGCCAAAAACAAGTAGCGTGAACCCGATGATTACCTCTGGTTTAGAATCAGTAGGAATTCGAATGCCTGAACATCCTGTTGCTTTGGATATTTTGAGACAAGTGAATGTTCCTTTGGCGGCACCAAGTGCAAATAAATTCGGAAAAACTTCTCCTACAAAAGCGGAACATGTTCGCAATGAATTTAGAAGTGAAAATGTTTTTGTAGTAGATGGAGGGGATTGTGCTGTCGGAATTGAATCTACAGTTTTATTGGTTAAAGAAAAATCAGATATCACTGAATTAGCCATTCTTCGAAAAGGATCCGTTCTACAGCAAGATATTGAAAAAGTCTTAGAACAGACAGGTCTGCCTTTTAAATTTGTCGAGGTTGTCGATAAAAAAGAATCTCCTGGGCATATGAAGCATCACTATATGCCATCGGTGCCATTTATTTTGTGCAAGTCAGAGCAGAAAAATCTTGATGAAATTATTGCAGAAGTTAACAGTAAAATTATGCAACTTCCTGATGAAGTTGAAAGTATTAAAATTGTAAAGCCAAAATCAGGAATTAAAAGCGCACAGGTTTTAAAAATGTCTTCTGATCCGGTGTTAGCTTCACGTGAATTTTATAATTTACTTAGAGAAAGCGCAAATCAGGGGAAAGATTGCATTGTTTTTTATAAGACGCAGCTTCATGATGGAGTTCGTTGGGAACCTTTATTTGACCGTCTAACAAAGGCGGCTTCAATAGTGATTGAGTAGGACATGGATAAAGTCAGAGCAGTTGTACGTTTGGTTATTTTTGTAACGGTTATCTTAGTTTATTTAATGTGGTCCTATATCTGTCATCTGGTTCTATTGAATCCTGATACTCGATTAAGACAATTTTCAAAAAATACTCAATTTTTTTCGCGACTCTTATTAAGAGTATTTAGTTTAAAGCTTATTGTAAAAAACTTGCCCTCTATTGATAAACATTGCCTAGTGGTGAGTAATCATATGGGCTTTGTGGATATATTGATGTTGGCATCGACCTATCCAATGATTTTTGTGACTTCAAACGAAATGCGTGAAACTCCTTTTTTGGGATTATTAACGGAAATGGGTGGTTGTATTTTTGTTGAACGTCGTAGCCGTACTAAAATTTTAGAGGAGCTTCAGCATATTGCAGGCTATCTAAAAAAAGGTTATCGCGTGACTCTTTATCCGGAAGCTCAGGCAACTAATGGCGAGCAAGTATTACCATTTAAGAAAACATTATTAATGGCCGCTGCCGAAGCCAGTGTTCCTATTCAGCCCGTTGTTATTAATTTCAGATCAGTAAATGGGCAACAGGGTTTTCCAATGCAATATCGTGACAGCCTTTGTTGGTATGGGGATCTTCCGTTTGTGAAATCTCTATGGGGAGCTGCAAAGCTTAAGTCTGTTGTAGGCGAAGTTCAGTTTTTAGAAACTGTTGAGATTTCTCAAGAATCAGATCGTACCGAAGTGGCAGAGAAGCTGCACTCTATGATCTCGGCGAGTTTTTCTCCTGCGTCTGCTTAGTTTGTTTTTGTGGGTTTTATAAAAAAATAATTAAATTAGATATTTATCTCAAGAGAGGGTCATCTGGACTCTCTTTTTTTGTTTCTTGACCCTTATCTTTATATATGTAAATTATATGTAAATGAGAAAGATTATTCACGTAGATATGGACTGCTTTTATGCGGCCGTAGAGACAAAATATAATCCCCAGTTAAAAGGTAAGCCTCTGGGAATTGGTGGGCCTCCTCAGTCGCGCAGTGTTTTATGCACAGCCAGTTACGAGGCCAGAAAGTTCGGAGTGCGCTCTGCAATGCCATCTTCTCGTGCAGTTCGTTTATGTCCTCAGTTGATTTTGATTCCGCCGAACTTTGCTTTATATAAAAAAGAAAGTGCAAACGTTCGAGAAATTTTTAAACGTTTTACAGATAAGATTGAGCCCTTGTCTTTGGATGAAGCCTATCTAGATGTCACCAACTGTAAAATGTTTGGTGGAAGTGCGACCTTAATCGCTCAAGAAATAAGACGCTTGATTTTTGAGGAGTTGTCTTTGACGGCTTCTGCAGGGATCGCCACAAATAAATTCTTAGCGAAAATTGCAAGCGACTGGAAAAAACCAAATGGGCAGTTTGTAATTACCCCTGATAAGGTTGAGTCCTTTATGAAAACTCTTCCTGTAGAAAAAATATTCGGAGTTGGTAAGGTCACTGCTCAAAAATTTAAAGAATTAGGGATCAATACTTGCGGAGATTTGCAGAGTATTCCTGTGGATGTGTTGGCAAGACATTTTGGTTCTCGCTCTGAAGAATTGCATGAGTTTAGTCATGGCATCGATAATCGCGAGGTCATTACTGAGTGGGAGCGAAAGTCTCTTACGGTCGAAGAAACTTTTTCCAGAGACATTGCATCTTTTGAAGATATTCGAAAATTTATTCCAGAGTTGTACAAAGATTTTTTGGGACGTTTGGAGAAAGGCGGGTATGCTTCAAAGATTAAAGGTGCTGTTGTGAAAATTAAATTTTTTGATTTTAAACAAACGACTCATGAGGAAGTTATTCATTCGATTCCAAATGAAGAAGTTTTTGAAAAGCTTTTGCGCAAGGCTTGGGAACGTAGGTCTGAATCTGTGCGTTTGATTGGGATAGGCGTGCGCTTGGCGTCAAAAAAAGAAGAGCCATCAAGGCAACAGCTTTTATTTAGTTTATAAATACATGTTTTAGAAGTGTCATTTTATCTGGCATCAACCTTGCTCTATATTTCTGCGTAACTATTTTTGGTGTCATTTTGACTATTTTTTATGAAAGGTTATGCATGATGAAAAAATTAATCGTAATTGGAGCATTGGCGTCTGTGATGTTGTTGAACACAGGTTGTGAGCCTGAAGAAATCGCAGCAGGAGCTATTGGTGTTGCTATCGGTGTCGGCTTGGCTAATGGAGGCTACGAATCTCATCCTCCAAGTCATCGTCCGCCTGTTTATAATCCCGCTCCGCCTCCGCCACCAGTTTATCCAGGATATGGTTACGACAGGCCTGGCTATGGAAATGGTAGACCTGGATATGGTCATAATGGCCCAGGGTATGGCAGAGGCAATGGCCGTGGAAATAACGGTCGTGGCAACTGGAGTGTTGATGTGAAAACACGTGCAGCTACTAATGTAGCAACTATTTCTAAAGACAATGTTCACAACTTTGCGGTGAGACATGGTATTCGCTATGAGCAAGCGGCTAAAGTTTCTCAAGCATTTGCTGGTGTCGGTTCAAAAGGTGTTAATTCATTTGCAACTGTTGGTTTGAATGAAGGAGATCTTAAAAAGATTATCCGCAGAAAACTTCCAGAGCAAGCTAGCTTAGCACGTGTTGCCGCTAAATTAGATATGTCAGAAGCTCAAGCTCGTGATCTTATGAAATTTATGATTGCTGATTTTGATGCTGAAGCCAGCGACATCAACAGTGATTATTGGAAAAGCTGTATGTCTAAAGGAAAATGGAAATCGCAATTAACTACTTTCTGTTCAAGTGCAATGACAGAAGGCTGTTCACCAAAATCAGGGGCTTTATACTGCTATCAGTAAACTAAAAAGCAGGAATAGTTCTAATAAAAAAGCTCGACCAGAAATGGCCGAGCTTTTTCTTTTTAAAAACTTTTGGTCTGGATTATTTTTTTAAGGCAGCCTCAATCTCAATCTCAATCTCAATCTCAATCTCAATCGAAAAGCTATATTAAAAAATTTCTTTCCACTGGTCTTCTTTAAAGCCAACAAGATAAGTTTCATCACCAATAACAAAGGGACGTTTTACAAGTTTTCCATTCTCTGACAATAGCTTGATGGCTTCTGTTTCAGTCATCGAAGGTAACTTTTCACTCAGTTTCATTTCTTTATACATAACACCTGAAGTATTAAAAAGATTACGAAGATTGCCACCATTTTCTTTTAAAGCAGCTAACATTTCTTTGAGTTCTTTTTGGGAAGGTGCTTGATCTACGATAGGCAACTTTTTGTATTCGATTTTTTTCGCATCCAAAAACTTAAGTGCCTTTACACACGTAGAACATTTGGCGTACTCGTAAACTTTAAGCATTTGATTTCACCAGCCAACCACACATTTTATAAAGAATGCGAGCGCCCACATTTCCGTCCCACTCAGCATCGGCTTCTTCAAGTCCACCTGTTGAAACTTCATTCAAATCAAACGCAACAATTTTTTTACCAGAGTAGTGGAGTTCTCTGAAAAGATAGAAAACTTGGTCGACACTCAAGCCGCCTGGAACTGGTGTTCCTGTGTGGGGACAGAAAGCCGGATCAAGTCCATCAATATCAAAGGAGATATAAACATTCTCAGGAAGCTCCTTGATAATGTCTTTGCAAACCTGTGCCCAAGATTCACCAGCAAGTAGGCGACGTTTAAGATCAAGATCGTAGAAAGTTTTGATATCATCACGAGAGTTAGAAAAATCATATTCCTCTTCGCAGAAATCACGAATGCCAATTTGCACTAGCTTTTGTGGTTTCTTTGGATCGTTCATGACATTGTACATAATTGAAGCGTGAGATTGTTTGAAGCCTTGATAAGCATTTCTTAAATCTGCATGGGCATCAATATGTAGAACACCGAAGTTGCCGTTGAATTTATCACTTACAGCTTGGATTGCTCCCAGCGGAGTTGAATGGTCTCCTCCTACGAGGCCTAAAAGTTTTCCTTTTTTCAAAACGTCAGAGCATTGATTGTAAACCCATTGAGTCATTTCATCGCAGGCTTTGTTTACTTCAGTGGCAATTTGACTCATGCGAGTTGCATCTTCACTAAGGTTTGTTTTCATCTCAATAAGTTCTTGGGCAAGAGCTTTGTATTTGTCGTTTTTTGCACACAGATCTTCGGGGAAATCGCGCATGTGGTAGCCGACCTCATAAGACTTACCAACTTCAAGATCGAACAAGTCGATTTGTTCGCTGGCTTGACGAATAATTTTAGGGCCTCTAGAAGCGCCTTTTCCATAAGATGTGGTCACCTCCCAAGGGGCAGGTACTAATACGACTTTAGACTCGTCTTCGCTCATTGGAATGCCAAAGATTCCGTACTCAGCAGAGATGGTAGTAGTAGGGTCGAATTTGATAGTCTTTTCCGACATTTTTTTCTCCTTAAATGATCATCAATGATATAGCATTTAAGCGCAGCATCAATCGAGCAATAACTTGATTATTTTTCGCGCATAAACCATTTTATGCCAACTTTGGGAAAGTATAATTTCCCAGCGGAATTCTTTGGAGGAAATCTATGAACATTAAGGGACTTTTGGCTCTTGTTTTGAGTTCAGCTTTGACAGCTCCCGCTTTTGCCGCCGCACCAAATGCAGCAGCACCACAAGGCGGAAATTTCGTTTACAACCTAGGTGGCGAGCCTCCTACGGTTCATCCAATTACAAGCACTGATTTGTACGCTCGTTACGTGCAAAATTATGCGTGTGAAGGTTTGTTAACTAGAGACGCCGAGACTTACGAGTGGAAAGCTCGTTTGGCTGATAAATGGGAAGTTTCTAAAGATAATAAAACATTCACATTCCACTTGCGTAAAAACGCTGTTTTCCATGACGGTAAACCAGTTACTGCGGAAGACGTAAAATTTTCTTTCGACGCTATCTTTGAACCAAAGTATGAAGCAGCTCACCTGCGTCCATACTATGAAGGTTTAACAAAAGTTGAAGTAGTTGATCCTTACACTGTGAAATTCACAGCTCGTGATATGTATTTCAAAAATTTCGAATCTGCAGCTAGCTTAGTTGTTATTCCTAAGCATGTTTATTCAAATGTTGAGCAATCAAAAAAGATGAATCGTTCTTTAGTATGTTCTGGTCCTTATGAGCTAGCTAAATTTGACCGTGGTCAAATGATTCAGTTGAAGAAGTTCCCTAAATGGTGGGGTGCTACGGATGCAGCTTCAAAAGGTGCATACAACTTTGATATGGTTACTCTTAGATTCTACAAAGATGAAAACGTACAAATCGAACGCGCTAAAAAAGGCGAAATCGATTTCTTAGAACTACGTATTGAAGCTTTCATGAAAAAAACTGAAGGTGCTCCTTGGGGCAAAACAGTTACGAAGCATAAAATTGCCAACAATGCTCCGAAATCTTATGGTTTCGTAGGTTGGAATTTCCGTAAAGAAATGTTCCAAGATAAAAACACTCGTTTAGCTTTGGCGCATTTACTAAATCGTGAAGAGATGAATAAAAAGTTCCGTTATGGAATGTCAGATCTTGCGAATGGTGCGGTTTACATCAAATCTGAATACAATCCAGGAAACGCAGCAATTAAATTTGATCCGAAAAAAGCTCAAGAATTGCTAGAAAAAGCTGGTTGGACTGATAAAGATAAAAACGGAATCCTTGAAAAAGTTGTTAACGGAAAACCAACTGAATTCAAATTCACTCTTCTTTACCCAAATAAAGACGTTGAAAAATATTGGACTCTATACCGTCAGGATCTTAAAAAAGCCGGTATTCAAATGGATCTTAAATATCTTGAGTGGAATTCATTCCTTAAGTTAGTTGACGAAGGTAACTTCGACGCTGTGACTATGGCTTGGGGTGGTGGTTCTGTTGATCCAGATCCTAAACAAATTTGGCATTCTTCTGGAGCAATTCCAGGTGGATCTAACTTTATTGCCTACAAAAATCCAGAAGTTGATAAACTTATCGACGAGGCGCGCGTTGAGCCAAACAAAGCAAAACGTGTTACTAAGTTAAAAGAAGTTTACAAAAAAATCGCTGAAGATGCTCCATATGCGTTCTTATTCAACGATAAATTTGAGTTCTATGGAAAATCTTCACGAATCGGCACTCCAGCTGAGACTTTTAAATACGAAGTAGGTACAGATTACTGGTGGATGAAGTCTAAATAGACTTCTTCCATTTTTTTTTGTATTACCTCGGCTTCATTGCTTAGGAGTAGGCCCTTGATCGTTTACCTGATACGTCGTTTATTATTGCTGATCCCGACTTTTTTCGGGATCACGCTTATGACCTTTATTCTTATCAATTTGGCTCCAGGGAGCCCAATTGAACAAAAGCTACAAGCTATTCGCTTTGGTTCTGGTGCTGCTAGTGGATCTGGCAGTGGCGGCGGGGTGAACGGTCGTGGCGATTCTGCCGTTAATGAAGAAGTTATCGAAGCTCTAAAGAAACAGTATGGTTTCGATAAGCCTGTTCATGTTCGTTATTTCATCTGGTTAAAAAATCTTTCTCGTCTTGATTTTGGTGAATCGTTTACCTATCAAGAGCCTGTGATTGACGTTATTAAGAGTAAATTGCCCGTATCCATTCAGTTTGGTGTGGCATCTCTTATTTTGACCTATTTAATTTGTATTCCTCTTGGAGTTAAAAAGGCAGTTCAAGCCGGTGGATTCTTTGATAGAGCCTCTACTGTTCTTTTGAATTTGACCTATTCAATTCCTCCTTTGGTTTTAGGTATTTTCCTTATCGTTGTACTTGCTGGTAAATTTAATCTGTTCCCATTGGGAGGATTTAAATCAGACGATTACGAAATGCTGTCTACTTGGGGCAAAATCGTAGATCGCGCCCATCACTTTGTATTACCTCTTATTTGTTATGTGATTGGTGGTTTTACAGAGCTTTCAACTTTGATGAGAAATTCAATGTTGGACGTTATTAAGTCAGACTATGTTCGCACAGCGCGTGCGAAAGGTCTTTCTGATAAAGTTGTTGTTTTCAAGCATGCTCTTAGAAATGCCCTTATTCCTGTAGCAACGGGACTTGGTGGCTTCTTTGGTGCCTTCCTTGCTGGATCTTTGATCATCGAAACTATCTTTAACTTGGATGGTATTGGTCTTTTGAGTTATCAATCGATCTTGTCTCGTGATTATAACGTGATCATGGGTATTGCGTTCATTTCGTCGTTACTGTTGATGTTCGGAAGAATCTTCTCTGACATTATTTATGTGCTTATTGACCCAAGGATTGACTTCAAATGATCGAAAAATATCTTATTCGCAATGAATTGACGTTGAAGAGATATAAGCGTTTTAAACGCGATCGCGTTGCTGTTGTCTCTTTTTGGATTTTGATGATTATGTTTGCATTCAGCTTTACGGCTGAACTATGGGCAAACAACAAGCCCCACGTTTTACATTATAAAGGTGAAACATATTTTCCTTTATTGAAGACGTATCACCCTTCAGTTTTTGGTATCGAGCACAGTTTTGTAATGGATTATAGATCTTTACAAATGGGTGAGGGTGACTGGGAATTGTGGCCAGTTATTCAGTGGGACCCTTATGAAAGTAACTCTTCAGTAGATACTTATCCTGCTCCTCCGACTAGAAGTAATCTTATTGGAACTGATGACAGTGGTCGCGACGTAGCGACTCGTTTGTTGTATGGATTCCGTTATACGATGATTTTTGCGGTGGGTTCTTGGATTGCTACTTACTTAGTGGGTATCTTCTTTGGTTCTATCATGGGTTACATGGGGGGCTGGGTAGATCTAGTCGGTCAAAGGGTTGTTGAGGTTGTAGAATGTACTCCTCAGTTGATGGTTCTTTTGACTTTGATTTCTCTATTTACTCCAAGCTTACCACTACTGGTTGTTTTCTTCGCCTTCTTTGGTTGGACAGGTATTTCTGGGTATATGCGTGCTCAGTTCCTTTCGCTAAGAAAACGTGAATACGTTGAAGCGGCAAGAGCTATCGGTTCTGGTCATGCTCGTATTATCGGTAAACATATTCTTCCAAATGGTCTAACTCCGATTATCACGTTTGCTCCATTTTTTATTGCAGCAGGTGTGAGCACTCTTTCTTATTTAGATTATTTAGGATTGGGTCTTCGTCCTCCGACTCCAAGTTGGGGAGAGCTTTTGGCTCAAGCTCAAAAATGGTTTACCATCGCAGAGTGGTTAGTATGGGGTCCGATGGTTGCGATGGTATTGACTCTGACTTTGTTGATCAATATCGGTATTGCAGTTCGTGATGCCTTTGACTCGAAAATGTAATTTTATTTGTTACTTTCAGATGTGTTGATCTTTTAGACGCCCTCAGTATTTTTTTACCGTTAACTGAGGGCTAAAATGTTATTTTAGCGGTTCTATTTCAATATCCTTTATCCTGCTTTATACTTCGTCCTGCTCATTAAACGCATATAAAGCATAAAGGATCATTTATGAAAAAATCACTTTGTCTTATTAGTTTATCCCTTCTTTTAGGTCTTCCTGTTGCTCAGGCTAAAACCTGCCTTATTGCTCAAAATCCAGCGAATATTATGATTGCAGCTTTGGATGCTGAGGGTGGCAAAGTGACTCATTCAGAGCAAGCTTTGGTAGCTCAGGCTGTTTTAGAAGACGAGTCGTTTAATAAAAAAGAAAACTATGCAATTCCAGCAAGCTTTTCTTTATATGCACAGTCTGAAAATTTAGAGTTTAATACGATTGCTAGTCGTTATGATGCAAAAAAGAAAAATGTCTATGGTGTAGATTGTGATGGTGGCTCTGTAAAGCTCACACAAGTGAAGTCTGGATATGTTGTTTCTTCTGATTTTGGGGCATTTCCTGTAAAACACATATTTTAGCCCACGTTTTGACCCCCTAACCTACCCATCCATGTGCGTACCACCCGTGGCGTCAT
>JBHIVS010000046.1:0-13183 GCA_041987885.1 Pseudobdellovibrionaceae bacterium
CTCTTGAAAACGGTTCTGGAACTGATCATCACCTTGAACTTGGGGCAAAACAATTCATCGATGGTTTCGAAGATGGCATCGTAGGAATGAAAAAGGGTGAAACAAAAACTCTTTCTTTAAAATTCCCAGATCCATACCACTCTGCTGAACTTGCTGGTAAACCAGTAGAATTCAAAGTTACTTTAAACTCTCTTAAAGCAAAAGTTCTTCCTGAGCTAAACGATGAGTTTGTTAAAACTCTTGGTGGACCTGAGTCTCTTGAAGACCTTAAAAAAACTATCAAAGAAGATCTTCAACAAAATGAAACAAAGCGCGTTGAAGATGGATTCAAAAATCGTCTTTTGAAAACTCTTGTTAAAGAAAATCCTGTAGAAGTTCCTGCTTCTTTACTAAAAGAACAAAAAGCTTCATTGGTTGAAGACTTCAAAAAACGTATGGCTAATCAAGGTATGGGCGAAGGTGATTTTGCTTCTTACGTTGAAAAGTGGGATGGCGATTTCGAAAAATCTGCGGCGGAAATGATTCAATCTTCTTTCCTAGTAGATGCAATTGCTAAAAAACATGACCTTTTCTGCAAAAAAGAAGATCTAGATGCTAAGTTTGCTGAATACGTTCAACAAACTGGTATCGAAGAATCTCGCATCCGCGAATTCTACGGTCGTCCAGAACAATCTTCCCGCCTTACTTACATGATCACTGAAGAGAAAGTTATTAACTTCCTTAACAAATCAGTAAAAGTAAAAGAAGTTCCAGCTGGAACGTTCAAAGAAGAGAACAACTAAGCGTCTCTTCTTTATTAAAAAAGATAACTTTGTCTTTTAAAAAATAAAAAAAGCCCCAAACTTCTAAAGTTATGGGGCTTTTTAATTTTAATGATTTAATTACTTATTTCGCTAAGCTCTTCATTGTTTCCCAAGACTTTAAATAGTTAAAAGCTTGGTAGGCCTGATAGTCAGACTTAAACAACTTCTGACGAGGAGAAAGCTTATCTGCTTCTTTCGTGGCAACATCTTTCCACCATGCAAATGTCGAAGACTCTTCTTTGGCGGCGCCAGAGTTTTCCTCAGCTATTTCCTTATCGCCTTTTAAGTGACCTGCAATATCACCTTCACGAGTTTTGTTGGTTTTAATAATCGCCTTCGAAAAAGCATCCGTATCTACGTCTTCAATTTCAATATCAGGATGAATTCCTTCCGCCTGAATTGAAACTCCACTTGGTGTATAATAACGAGCAACAGTTAATTTAAGACCACTGCCATCACCAAGTTTAATTACCGATTGCACAGAACCTTTTCCAAAAGTTCTCTGACCAACAATCAATGCACGCTTATTGTCTTGCAAAGCACCCGAAACAATTTCACTCGCACTTGCTGAGTACTCATTCACCAGAACCACCAATGGAACATCCGTAAATGCACCTTTACCCGAAGCTTTAGCGACTTCTTTCTCATTTTTATTACGGCCAATTGTGCTTACAATTACACCTTCTTTAAGGAACATATCGCTCACCTTAATCGCTTGATCTAACAAACCACCCGGATTTCTACGAAGATCAATCAAAACACCTGCAACTTTGTTCTTATTATTCTTTGCATGCATTTCAATAGATTTTTCCAGATCTCTAGATGTGTTTTCAATAAAACTTGTTACCTTAATATAGGCATAACCTTCACCTAAATCCGTATACTTCACGGATTTAATTTTTACACTTCCGCGAACGATCGTAATTGGTTTTGGAGCATCTTCGCCATCTCTAACAATTGTTAGAACAATTTTACTGCCTTTTTTACCTCTCATCATCTGCGAAGCTTCAACAAGACTTAAACCTTTCGTCGAAACACCATCAATTGCTACGATTTTGTCACCTGCTTTTATTCCAGCTTTCCATGCGGGAGCATCTTCAATCGGAGAAATAATCGTTAGCACACCATTTTGCAGAGAAATTTCAATCCCTAAACCACCAAATTCACCACTGGTTTCAGACTCAAAATCTTTGAAAATTTCTGGCGGCATAAAGTTTGTGTGAGGATCTAACTCACGCAACATTCCTTTTATAGCACCATAGACAATTTTTTTTGTGTCTACGGGCTCAACATAGTATTGCTGGATCAAGTTGAGTGTTTTAGAAAAATTCTGAAGTTCAGCATATCTGTCTTGAGCTATCGCTTTTACTTGAAAACCCATTTCAGCCATTGCAATCAGAAGAGCCAAGAGTACCGCACCAAGTGCGTAAGATTTCCAATAGCGCTTAAAAGATGACATTTTTTAAAGTCCTTTCATCCACGTAGTAGGGTCATAAGGTTCAGAGAAATGACGAATTTCAAAATAAAGTGTTGATAATTTTTTGCTGCCATCACGGCTGCTCAACTCACCAATTTCTTGTCCTTGATTGACTTCGGATCCCACTGCCACTAATGCTTTCGATAAATTCGAATACACTGTGTAATAATGATCACCATGATCAACGATCACTGTACTGCCGACACGATCTATATGTTCAGCAAAAGATACAGTTCCCCCAAAGACAGACCTTACTTTCTCGCCAGCTTTAGCTGAGAAATGAACTCCCTTATTAAAAAGAGTATAGGGGTGTTGTTCGTCTTTAATAAGTCCAAATTTTGTTAAAACTCTGCCAGACACAGGTCTAGCTAGTTGTCCCTGATTTTCGAAAAACGAAGGTTTAAAGATCAAATCAAGCACAGAATTATCTAAAATATTTAACGACAAGGACATTTCTCTTAATTTAGAAATTTTTTCTCTGGCAAAGAGTTTCTTTTTTCTAATACCTTCTAAGATATTCTTTTTTAAGGCTTGTTCTTTTCTTAACTTTTTTTCTTCTTTTTCTATATTAACCGCTACGTCTTTTAGTTTCTCGAGATCTTTAACTAATTTTTGTCTTTGCTCTTTGACCTTGCTTATATCAGTAACATAGTTTTTTAAAAGCAAAGCATCGTGCTCCGTCACTATTCCTAGAATTTTTAAGTTCCTATCAAGATCATTTGGACTTACAGACGTAAATAAAAACTTCGCCATCGAAGAGCTATTTAGTTTATACAGAGCACGAAGTCTTTCTGCTAAAAGACCCCTCTGTAGAGAAATCCCTTTTTCAATCTCCTCTATTCGACGTTCAGTATTTTGTATATTAACTTCTAAGAACGCCGTTCTTTGGGAAAACTCTGCGCGATCCACGACAATTTTTTTTATTTTCTTATTTAGCTGATAAAGTGCAGACAAAACCTGCCGTTGCTTCAATTCCTGCTCTTCGAGCTCTTCTCGGCTGAACTCTATATCATCGACAACTTGGGAAGCCAAAGATTCCGACGTTTTTGAAGAACTTCCTTTTTGTGCAAAAGAAATTTGCACACTTGCCAACAAGAAGATGATAGCCATCAAAAGATATAAGGAAGTCTTTGCTAAAAGGTTTATCACGAAATTTCACTTCTCCCTGCGAATCCATCATTAATGGACTTAACACAGAAATAAGACACCAAAGTTCCAAAAAGAATCTGCAATATAATAATTAAAGCTATGGAGAAATAGCTAAAGAAATTAAAAGTTTCATTTAATTTCATATACGCTAAATCTTTACCAACACCGTCCATTAAAAAGTAATAGACCAAAAAACAAATGAATATGGAAACCCCAGACGCAAGCGCGGACAAAACAAAACCTTCCATCACAAAAGGTTTTCGAATCATCCCAGGAGTGGCCCCCACCATTTCCAAAACAATAATTTCTTCTTTTTTTGAATAGATACTTGCTCTGATTATATTTGAAACAATAAAAACAGAAGCCAGAGTAATTATTAAAATTAGAAACTGAAGAGATCTTTCAACAAAAGAAACTACACCAGAAAATTTCTCTAGCCAGTCTTGACCATAGCTAACATCGTCGACACCGGGGTATCCTTTAATTACCTCTGCCAGCTGGGTCAGTTCACTCAATCGATCCGCAACTGCCACATCAGATTTAATTTTTACCTGCAAGGAGCTAGGAATAAGGGCAAGAATTTCTTCCTCCTGTAAACCTTCTGGGGCATAATTTTTCATATTTTTTTTAAAGTCATTCATGGCCATCTCGGGGCTGATGTATGTGACCGAATCAATGATTTCATGTTGCCTGATGCGACCTTCGATCTCTTCTTTTTCAGAAACATCCACGGAAGATTTCAAATAGACCGTTAACTGTGCTTCTTCCCCCCATTGACTTAGTATATTCTTAAGATTTTTACTGCCAAGCAAGGCTCCGTCGAAAACACAAAAGCAGGCAATCAAAACAATGATAGTTGAAAACTTTAGAATCCAGTTTTTTCGAGATGATATCATTGATCACCTGCTATCGTTCCATCTTCAAGTCTTAAGGTTCTTTTATTCCGTCTTTTGACCATTTCATGATCATGGGTTGCGACAAAAACTGTAGTGCCCCGAGAACAAACCCTTTCTAAGAGATCCATGATTTCTTCACTTAATCGAGGATCCAAATTCCCAGTGGGCTCATCCGCAATTAGAACATCTGGCTGATGTATGATGGCCCTTGCGATCGCAGTTCGTTGCTGCTCTCCCCCAGACAAAAACTCTGGATATTGATTGTGTTTATGGGCTAAACCAACTTGCTCCAAAACCTCGGCAACACGACGATTAATAGTGACTTGCTTTTCACCACGAACGACCAAAGGAAGCGCCACATTTTCGAAAACAGTTTTATCTTTCAGAAGCTTAAAATCCTGAAAGACCACTCCAATTTTTCTACGAAATAGAGATACTCGATTTTGGCTTAACTTCGTGAGATCAAAACCCGCCACCACCACGGAACCTGATGTGGGAAGATCATACCCAGAAATCATTTTAAAAAGAGTTGTTTTCCCAGCTCCACTGGGCCCTGTTAAAAACACAAACTCCCCACGCTCGATTTTTAAATCGACATTTTTTAAAGCATGGGTAGGACCAGGGTAAGTTTTATAAAGGTGTGAAAACTCAATCATTACTGCATTGTACTCAAAGAATGGTCCCTTTGAGTACAGGCCAAACGTCGAGTATTAGAGCTGGCCTCCGGCCATAAGAGTATCGATAACTCGAGAATGCTGACGATGAAGGGCCATTTTTATAGCTTCGTCACGGGAAGAAGAGCCATCTTTCAAAATAAGCTCATAAGGTGTTTTTATAGTTTTCAAAACTGCGCCGTTTACAAAAATTCTACTCACCACAAAAGGATTTGAAAAACCCCAATCCTCTGTTTGGATATGATATTTACTGCCACGCACCGTAATGTCTGAATTGAAACCCTTTTGCACTGTTGTTTCCCTCTCACAATCAGAAAGTTAACAAATTTTAACCAATGCTTCATCAATTTTTTCTTGTGACCCCTGGGGAAATAAACCTATGATTAGTGCTTCGAAATTAGGAGCGTTTAAATGAAAAAAATTGTATCTATTTTTGCAGGTCTATTATTAATGAGTTCTTTGAGTGCTTTTGCTCAAACAACGCCACTAGCTGGCGAAGCTGAAGCTGGTGCAGTAATGGTTAGCGGTAACAATGAGTCAGATAGCTATTCAACAAAAGGAAAGCTAGTATACACTCTTGATAAGAATATTTTTACTGCTTCTGGTCGTTATTTAAAAACCGAAACAAAAGCCAATGCAGCAGCTTCCAAAGAAGAAACTGCTAGAAACTGGGAAGCTGGTCTTCGTTATGAGCGTGAGCTGACTGATTGGTTCAGCATCTACGCTGGTCATAAAGCGGAAAGTGATATTTTCAATGGTTATTTACAAAGGGACTCTTCTGATCTCGGTTTGAAGTATTTCTTGACTAAATCCGATGTAAACACTTGGTTTGTTGAGGCCGGTTATCGTTACCAAAAATTGATGCCAATTCCTGGATCAACTACTTATTCAAACATGGGTCGTTTTTACACTGAGTATGCTCGCAAACTTGATCAAACTCTTTCTTTCAAATACTGGATTGAATATCTTCCGAATTTTTCTGAATCAGAAGCTTATCTAGTAAATACTGAGGCCTCTTTAAATGTAATGATCAATCAAATCTTCTCTTTAAAAGTTGCTTACTTGGTTCAATACCAAAACGTAATGCCAGCTGGAAGCGATACTTATACTACTAAAACTTCAACAGTAAATCTTGTTGCTAAGTTCTAATCTCTATTAAGAGAAAAGGAGACTCTCATGTTTAAGGAATTCAAAACATTTATC
This sequence comes from Pseudobdellovibrionaceae bacterium, assembly GCA_041987885.1. GTDB lineage: Bacteria > Bdellovibrionota > Bdellovibrionia > Bdellovibrionales > Bdellovibrionaceae > Bdellovibrio. The sequence continues at coordinate 6,203 of JBHIVS010000046.1, forward strand.
ATGCGCGGAAATGTGCTTGATATGGCCGTTGGTATTATCATCGGTGCAGCGTTTGGAAAAATTGTTTCTTCATTTGTATCTGATATTTTAACTCCCGTTCTTAGCCTAGCTATGGGAAAAGTAGATTTTTCAAATCTATTCTTTGCTCTAAACGGAGAGCAATATGCAACTCTTGAAGCAGCCAAAGCAGCGGGTGTAGCAACTATCAACTATGGTCTATTCCTAAACATGGTTATCGACTTTGTTATCGTAGCTTTTGCCATCTTTATGCTGATCAAAGCTGTCAATAAAATGCAAGCACCTAAACCTGTTGCAGCAGCTACTACTAAAGAATGCCCAGAATGCCTTTCTAGCATTCCTTTAAAAGCAAAAAAATGTGCTCATTGTGGCAGCGCTCAAGCCATCTAGTTCTATTTTGTAGACTGATCACTTAATTTAATAAAAAAAGAGGAACCAAGTGGTTCCTCTTTTTTTATTTGGACGGCAGTTGAGTTTGATTTCTTAATATTCAACAACATCTATTATTGTCTCATTATAAGACGTAAACTTTTTAGCCAAGCTTGCCGATAATTGGTACTGCAATTGCACTATATTTAATCATCAAGGGAGTAATGCAAATGACAAAGGTTTTATCAAATACGTTTAAGACAACTGTTCACATAGTTGGCAAATTCGCGATTTGTCTGCCGATGGTGATTTTTTATTCCCCTTCGACAATGGCAAATTCTGGTCTCAATTTTAACCAAAGATCCGTTGAAGAAGAGTTGAAGTTAGACTCAGCAAGAGCCTGCAAAGACTACCAAACTCAAATAGACAGAGCTGGATCTGATATGGATCTTGCCTGCAAAAAAGCAGGATATGGAACTGCTGACAGCTGTATTTCTAAAACATTCTCTTGCAAAGAAAATGCATCCGAAGAGTCTTTTGATACGATGGAGTCTATAGCCACTGCTTTGGGAGTTCAATACGCGAGCACTTCAAAAAAACCAAATAGCTCTTGCCCTACTCTGAATGATAAAGATTATAAGTCCACAAAAGAAAGTGCTGAAAAGCGACTTAAGGAAGCTCAAAAAGAACTTGCTGAACTAAAAGACAAACAAGCAGATAACCAAAAAGACTATGACAAAACTATTACCGAACTCATGGAGGCTATTTCCACGGCTAATGAAGAACTCACAGAGGCCAAAAGTAAACTCGATGAAGAACAAAGAAATAAAATTTCTGAGTTCCAGAATTCGCAAAAAGAAGCTGCTCGTACTATTCGTGATAACGAATCAAAGCTTATTGACCTAAGAAGTCAGCTTACAGCTGCTTTGCGTGAAAAAACAAATGCCCTTTCCCAATTAACAGCCAGTACTTCAAAATTTAACTGCACAACTGAATACAATAAAGTAATCAAAGAAAATTCCACAAAAAGCTCTAGCAGTGGAAGCTATATCAATAGAAGCAAATCTATTAAAGCAGCCGCTATAGATGCTTTTAATAAGTGTATGGATAGATTTAATCTAGCCAGAACCCAAGCAAACGATAAATTTAAATCAACATCTGAAGCCTTAAATAAACAAATTGCTAACGTAGAGGCAGACAACGCAGATTTAGAAGACAATCTTAAGCTTGCAAACTCTCAACTTACTGAAATTAAAACAGATGTTCTAAACAGAAAAACAGCTGCCGAGAAAAAAGTCAGCGATCTTTTAACCAGAACTCAATCACAAATGGAATCTGCAAAAACAGAATTACAGACAAGATTGCAGGGTATCCAACAACAAACCCAAGCTCTTAATAAAGAAATAAACGACATTAATAATTCATTGGCAAAAATGGTGGCTCCTCCAAGCGGAGCAGAATATTCAATTGCTCAGGCGAACAGTGAAATTGATGCTAAGGCCAGTGAGGTTAAAAATCTAATGGCTTCATGTGAAAGTACAGGTTGTACTTGTTCTTCGCAAGCCTTGAATAGTTACAACAATAGTAAATCTAGCAGTGGAAGCAAAAAAACAAATTCACAAAGACCTGCAACTAGAAAAAATTCAGGTTCTTCAGAAACCAAAGCTTCCCAATAAAACTAATCAGTTAATCCCTAGTCTTGTGTCTAGGGTATAACTAGACCCCTCCTTAGAACATTGCTAGGATAGAGGCTTATTAAAAGGAGCCTCATCCGTGCTTAAGAAAATTCTGATATCCTTATCGATCGCACTTGTAATTGGCGTTGTCAGTCTTATTGCAATTATTGCCAATATCAAATCAGATCTTCCGCAGTTGATTACCGTGAAAGACTATCAACCGCTTTTGGTTTCTCAGGTATATGATCGCAATAATCAAAAGATTGGTGAATTTTTTAGAGAGCGACGAATCTTAATTCCTTACGATCAGATTCCAAGAAATTTAGTAAATGCTTTTCTTGCGGCAGAAGACGATCAGTTTTTTCAACATAGTGGTGTAAATCTCACTGCAATTATGCGAGCGACTTTTGCAAATATCCGTGCGGGAAGAAAAGTACAAGGTGGATCTACAATCACCCAACAGGTTGCAAAAACGCTTTTGCTATCTTCAGAAAAAACTTTTACTCGTAAACTCAAAGATATCTTTTTAGCGATGGAGATGGAAAAAAACTTAAGCAAAGAAGAAATTTTATTCCTCTATCTAAATCAAATTTATTTTGGTCACGGCGCTTACGGAATTGAACAAGCCGCTCAAACCTATTTTCAAAAACCTGCAAAAAAATTAGAGATTGAAGAGATGGCTATTCTTGCAGGACTGCCCCAAGCACCTTCACGCTATAGCCCAGTCTCTAATCCAAAAAGATCTAAAGAACGTCAAGTCTACGTTCTACGTCGTATGGCAGATGTAGGATTTATCAAAGCAGAAGAAGCCGAAGCTGCTATTAAAAAACCAGTACGCGTACATGTGCGTGTAAATTACGAAGAATTCGCTCCTTTTTATCTAGAAACTGTTCGCCAGTTGCTGGTAGCTAAATTGGGTGAAAATATGGTTCTTGATAAAGGAATCAGAATTTACACAAGTCTTGATCTTAATAAACAAAATTCGGCCCAAAATTCAGTCATGAATGGGCTTAAAAGTTTAGATAAGAGACAAGGATATCGCGGCATCATTCGCAATATCTCTGACAATGATGAAATAGAACCTTACCTAGCAGAGACCAAAAAGAAATTAATTCTAGATTCTACAACTGAACGTATCATTAAACCTGACGGAACCTATGCCGAAATTGAACCCCCTATTGATCCTAAAAAATCAAAGGACTCCATTTTACCTAAGTTCATAAAAATCGACCAAAGCATTCAAGGAGTTGTCAGAAAAGTTGACGATAAAAATGGTCTGACCTATGTTGATTTACCTGATGTCAAAGGTCTTATAGATTTCGATTCAATGAAATGGGCTCGCAAACCAAACCCAGATATTCGTTGGGATGCTGACTTAGTTAGAAAACCTTCTCAAGCTCTTAAAGAAGGTGATGTTATCTTAGTAAAAGTAATATCTGATAAATTTTCTTCAACTCGTCTTGCAAATAAAAAACAACCTGATCTTCCCGACTTTTCAAATTTCGTAAAAGTAGAATTAGATCAAGAACCTTTAGTTGAAGGTGCTTTAATTTCATTTGATCAACAATCATCAGATATCTTAGCGTTGGTTGGGGGGTCTAATTTCTCTAAGAGCGAATTTAATCGTGCTATCCAAGCACCTCGACAAACGGGCTCTGCTTTCAAAGCTCTAGTTTATGCAGCTGCCCTAGAAAAGGGATATACAGCGGCTACTCCAATCATGGATGCACCGATTGTATACGAACAAGCCGCAGAAGAAGGCCAAGGAGATGCTAAAGCTTGGAAACCAGATAACCACAGTAAAAGTTTTGGTGGAGACATTATTTTTAGAAATGCTCTCGTACAATCTCTAAATATTCCTACAGTAAAAATCATGGAAGATATTGGTGTGCCTTGGGCCGTGGATTATGCCAAACGTTTGGGAATTTTTAGTCCGATTAATCCTGACTTTACCCTTGCTTTAGGATCTAGCTCCGTAACTTTATATGAAATGACAAAAGCTTTTTCTGAGTTTGGAAGACTGGGTAAACGTTTGTCCCCGACAATTATTCATAAAGTGACAGATGCTGACGGAAATGTTCTTTTACAAAATGTCACTTTGGATGAACGCTTTGAAAAAGAGTTAAGTTCTCTGAACAAAGACTTTGAAGAGCGTCGTAAGGCTTACTTGGAAAAAAAAGCAGCAGAAGCTCCTTCGAAGGAATCTGCTGAGCAACAAAATGCAGGCAACAACAAAGATAAAAAGTATAAAATCGAAGATGCAATCTTTTTTGAAAATCCCGACCAAATCATCAGCCCAAGCACAGCATATGTGATGACGACTCTTTTAAAGGGTGTCATTGAAGATCCTCGTGGAACTGGAGGAGCTGCCAGAGCTTTAGGCCGCGATGCCGCTGGAAAAACAGGAAGTTCCAATAATTATTTCGATGCTTGGTTCATTGGATATTCTCCACAGGTAGCAACTGGAGTTTGGATCGGATTCGATAAAGAAATGAGCCTTGGTCGTGGTGAGGTTGGAGGTAGATCTGCTTTACCAGTTTGGCTAGAATATATGAAATATGCGCATAAAGATTTGCCGCAGATGGCTTTTCCTATCCCGGAGGGTATCGTGTTTGCTAATATAGATAGCGAAACCGGTCGCCTTGCTTCAGCGGGTACAAAAAAAGTTCTAAGACAAGCCTTTAAAGAAGGCTCTGAACCCACTGCTGAAGATAGTCGAGCTGAAGAAGCAACAGACTTTTTAAAACAGGATTTTGGGGAATGAAGCACATCCACCTTTGGGGTGTTAAACAGAATAATTTAAAAAATATTGAAGTAAAAATTCCTGTTGGCGAGATCACAGTTATCTGTGGTCCCAGCGGATCAGGAAAATCCTCGCTGGCCTTTGAAACTCTATTCGCAGAAGGCCAAAGACGTTTTATTGAGAGTATGTCCAATTACTCTCGCCAATTCCTGAATAAAGCCCCAAAGCCTGATATCGAGGGGATTAATAATATTCCTCCTGCTATTTCGATTGAACAAAAAAATTCGATAAAAAGCTCTCGCAGTACTGTTGGAACAACCACCGAAATTATTGACTACCTAAGATTATTCTTCGAAAAAATTTCAATTTCATATTGTCCCGACCACAATCTTCCAACAATCAAAGAAAGCGTCACCGAGGCCACTGATAAGATTTTAAAAAATTTTTCAGGTCAACGTGGTTATCTTCTTGTTGAAATCAGTAAAGAAAATCGGATCGCTGACGGGAAAAAACTCCACTCCTTACTATTACAAGATGGGTATCTAAGAATCTATCTTCCAAAAGATGAAGCTCTCGCAAAAGAAACAAAAAATAAAACCAAGGCGACTTCAAAAAAGAAAGACTCTATTACTGAACAAATAATTCCTCCCGCAGAGACTACTTCCGTAGAACTCGGTGAGTTCGTAGAAATCAGTGATCCTGCAATTATTAAAAAAGGTCTTCCGAAAAATACCTTTTATTTAGTTATTGATCGTATGTCTTTCAATCTCGATGAAAGAGAACGTCTTGCCGACTCAGTAACTCAAGCCTATGAAGCCAGTACTCGTTATAATCAAAATCAAATTGCAAGAAAAGCGGTAGTTATTTCGACAAATGGGCTGCGCCTACGTCTCAGTGAGGAAGCTAACTGTGCCATTTGTGGTTATACTCCTCCTCCAATTTCCTCTAGGCTATTTAGCTTTAACTCCCCAGTGGGAGCTTGTCAGACATGTAAAGGCTTTGGAAATATTCTTAGTCTAGATGAAAAAAAAGTTATTCCAAATGATAATCTTAGCATTTCCCAAGGAGCAATAAGTCCTTTTTGGATGCCAAGTTCTGCACAAGACAAAAAAGACCTCCTGGCTTTTTGTAAGAAACAAAAAATTGATACCCATACTCCTTGGAAAGATTTGCCAAAGACAGAACAAGGTCTTATTTGGAGTGGCAATAAAGATTTCTATGGAATCACAGGATTTTTCGATTATCTAGAGACAAAAAAATATAAAATGCATGTTCGTGTATTTTTAGCTCGGTTCAGAAGCCCCGTTCCTTGTCCTGATTGCAAGGGCTCTCGCCTGCGTCCTGAGACAAACCACATATTGGTTCACGGAAAAAGTATTAATGAACTCTCTGACTATACAATCGAAGAGCTAGAGCAGTTTTTTAAAAAATTATCACTTACTAAAGCTGAGCTAGAAATTGCCGACGAAATAAATAAACAACTTAAAGCACGCTTAGATTTTTTAATGCGTGTCGGAGTTCACTATCTTTCTTTAAATCGTGAAACCAGAACTCTATCTGGTGGAGAATATCAAAGACTAGTTCTTGCTAATCAATTAGGAATGGGTCTTTCTCAAGCTCTTTATGTGATGGATGAGCCCACAGTAGGTCTACATCCTCGCGATAATGATCGTCTGATTTCTATTCTTAAGGATATTAAAGAACTAGGAAATACACTGGTGATTGTTGAACATGATCACGATGTTATTAAGTCCTCTGAAAACATTATCGAAATTGGCCCTGGATCTGGATATCTTGGTGGAGAAGTCGTTTACTCGGGTTCCACTACGGATTTCTATAAATTTAAAAATTCCAATACCGTGCCTTTCTTGCTGGATGCCAATCCAAAGCAAAAACGCGAGATAAAACCAGTCGATATTGAAAATTATAAGTTTAAAATTTCTTTAAAAGGTGCTTCTGGTCACAATTTAAAAAATATTGATGCTGATTTTCCCTTACATAGAATTGTCACCGTTACAGGTGTTAGCGGTTCTGGGAAATCAACTTTAATTTCAAAAACTCTCTATCCTGCTTTAGCAAAAATTTTGAATGTGGATTTCATTCCCTCTCAAAACTTTAAATCTATATCTGGAACTGAGAATATCAAAAATGTACTTTTAATTGATCAATCTCCTA
>JBHIVS010000047.1:0-13143 GCA_041987885.1 Pseudobdellovibrionaceae bacterium
CGACGAGAATCCGCATAAAAAGACGGAAAGTTAATCACGCCGATTTTCTTTTTTACGCCATTAATTTCACGATCTTGATAAGTGATGGATGCCGCTTCATCCTCTAAATTCACTTGCTCACGAGTCAAAGAAACATCAAAACGTTTTTTATCTTCACCAGATTTTCTCAAAATGGTTAAGAAAACTTTAGTACCTTTTTTTCCTCTAATTTTCTTAACGACATCTTTTAAGTCTTGATCGATAACATTTTCCATTTTGTCTTTAGACTGACCAACAGCGATAATTTTATCCTGAGGCTCAATAAGACCTGATTTTGCAGCCGCTCCACCTGGGACTAACTGTTCAACCACTGTGAATCCATCTTGAGAAGAAAGGGTCGCACCGATACCTTCCAAAGACAGACGCATTTGAATTTCAAAGTCCTCTAAAACATCACGAGAAAAGAAACTTGAATGTGGATCTAGAGCTCTTGCAAAAGCATCTAAATATCCAGAGTAAAGATCATCCTGCTTAGTTTCTTGGATTCTTTTAACAGCACGTTCGTAATTTTTAATTACAGTTGATTTTGCCTCAGGCAATTTCATGTCTGTCGCCATATAATTGGCGATTTGGAACTGAATATATTTTTTCAAATAATCATTCGCTTCAGCATCTGTTTTTGGCCAAGCTTTTTTCTCTGGATCGAAAACAAATTCAGTTGTTGAATCGAATTTAAAATCCTTACCTAAATATGTTTTTGCAAACTCAGCTCTGGATTTAACTTTTTCAATAACAAGTTTTTGGGCAAAATCTAAAAAGCTACAGTCTCTCTTTTTAGTTTTATCAAAAATACTGCCAGCATTCTTTTTGATTGAATCAACATCGCCCGAAGTTAAGTAAATTTTTGAAGGATCTATTCTTTTAAGATATTGATCCAAAACTCTTGATTCTAGCTCTGAATTTTTTTGAGAGTATTTAATATGATGAGCTAAAAAACCTTGCTCAATAATCGGTAAATAGCGGCATTCCAATCCATCTTTTAATTGTGCAGAAACAATCGGCGATACTGCCAAAGTTCCAGCTAACAACAGACCTTGAAAACCTTTAGAGAATGAACTCATGATGATCCTTCCGTATTCCCCCTCTGAGGGACATCCTAATTGCACTAGGATAACAAAGAATTTGTCATGAGCATTCATTTAATGAGCCACGTCATAAATTAGGACTTTCGAGGACGAATCTATTTAGACTTTTGTCTACTCTCGAAAAACGACAGTTGTGAGGCAATTTCTCTTTTTTCAGGGACCAAACCATCAACAGTAATTTCTCTTTTATTAAAATTTCCGTGATCAGTTTCGATAATAAAGAACGACATCTCTGTATACTTAGACTTGAGTCTAGACATTTCCTCAACAATCAACTCAATGTTCTTTGGATCATCATCAGACATTCCAAAACGATGATGAGGACTATAGCCATATGTTTGAATCGCGGCCTCCACACTCGCACGAATGGCGCGCTGTTTTAACTCCGCAGTACTGATATTAAATTGTAAATCTCCCAACAAAATTCGTGTTGGCTTATGACTTACAGGATAAACACTCAAATAGTTAGGCTCGAGCGGCAAAACTTTATTGGATACAAACTCCTTAATTCCCTGCTTAATAGTATCAGGGTGATGGCCTCGAGCTGTAATCAAGGATACAGGTCTTTGATTAAAGGCCGCATGATAAAAACACTCCCACGAAGGCCCCTTCCACTGAAAGTCAGGAAATCCCAAGGCATCAGCAACATCTTTAACAAAAATCTGCCTTTTATCTTCCAATTTCTCCAAGGCTTCATGATTTTTATCTCTAAAATTACGAAAGGTTCCTGTTGAATCACAGTAATCAAATTCATAATTTTCATAGATTCCACTACGCCCGATAACCTGATGATATTTGGCGAAATCAGCACTAGAAATATACAATTCTGAACGATCTTTTTTATGAAATAAAATCAAAGGAGTCGTCAAAAATGCGATATTGTCGTCAAAATCAAAAAAATAAAAACTACGACCACCAAGGTGGTAGTTTCTATCATTTTCAGGAGCTCGGTTAATACCTAACTCCAACTGACCTTTATAAAACTTTTGACTCATAAATATCCAGTTCCGAGAATTTACTGAATTTACCAAAAAAAATGCCCCCTAAAAAGGGGGCTGTAGAATTTACTTTTTGGCCTTACGAGTGATCACCTTTTTGACACCCAAAGCTTTGGCTTTCTCAGAGGCCGAGGAGGTCTTCTTCACTCCCGCCTTCGCGGTTGCTTTTTTACCGCCCTTACCTTCATCTCCGTCTTTATCTGCGGATTTCACAGATTTTTTTGGAGAAGCCTTCTTAGCAGTTTTCTTTTTCCCAGCACCTTTTGCAGGAGCTTTTTCATTAATCAACTCAATGGCCTGTTCCAAAGTAACTGTTTCTACCGTAGACCCCTCCGGCAAAGATACATTTACTTTTCCAGATTTAATGTAAGGACCATACGGTCCATTGAAAATCTGAATAGCTGCTTCCGTTTGCGGATGCACACCAAGATCTTTTAATGCCGCAGCTTTACCTCTACCTTTTTTTGGTTGAGACAGCATTTCCATCGCACGATTAAAATCTACTGAAAAAATATCTTCGCCCTTAGGAATAGATCTATAATCTCCGTCATGAACTACAAAAGGACCAAAACGCCCTAGGCCCACTTGAATTTTCTTACCAGTTCCAGGATGTTCACCCACTGTTTTTGGTAATGCCAAAAGCCCTAAAGCCATTGCCATATCTACTTGCTCAGGCTGAACTCCTGGAGGTAGAGAAGCACGCTTTGGCTTATCATCATCCGGAGTAACATCACCCAGCTGTACATAAGGACCAAAACGACCATTCAACACATAAACTGGCAAGTCCGTCGCAGGATCTTTACCTAAAGCATCTGCACCATTAATTTTTTGATCAATTAATTTTTCAGCAATTTCCGGAGTAATATCTGCCGGAGACTCACTATCTGGCAACGAAGCACTTACATCCGAACCATCACGCTTCGTAGAAACATAAGCACCGTAGCGCCCAACATGGAAAGTATACTTATCCATGCCATCAATTTTCATTGTACGAGCTTCATCAGGATTAATTTTTTTATCTTGAGACTCTACCAATTCTTTAAGGCCCTTAGGACCTTTATAAACGGAAGCTAAATATTTTTCCCAATCTAAATCTCCATCAGCAATATTATCTAAGCTTTGTTCCATTTCAGATGTAAAACCCAAATCCACATACTGAGATAAATGCTGACTTAATAATTTACTAACAATCATCGCCGTAAAAGTTGGAACCAATGCCGTTCCATTTTTCTTTACATAACCACGATCAATAATAGTTCCAATAACAGATGCATATGTAGATGGGCGGCCAATTCCCTCTTTTTCCATAGTCTGTACAAGACTTGCCTCTGTGTAACGAGCCGGAGGTTTTGTTTCGTGAGAAGTAGGATCCACTTTTGAACATTTGATCTTCTCAGATACCTTTAATTGAGGAAGTCTTACTTCGCGCTCCGCTAAATCTGCTTCTGGATCATCACTACCTTCTACATAGGCACGCAAAAATCCTGGGAATTCAATCGTCATTCCCGATGCGCCAAACAAAGCATCACCTACTGTTAGTTTTGCCGTTACTTGCTTTTGACGAGCATCCACCATTTGCGAAGCTATTGTACGTTTCCAAATCAAATCATAAAGTCGATGCTGCATTCCTGTTAAACCAGTATCATCTGGATCAACAAACGAAGTTCCCGCAGGACGAATAGCCTCATGGGCCTCTTGCGCACCTTTAACTTTTTTCGCAGCATAGTTTCTTGGCTGAGGAGTTAAATACTCTTTGCCATACTTACTAGAAATACAATCTCTCGATGCTGTTAAAGCTTCATTTGATAAGAATGTAGAGTCCGTACGCATATAGGTAATAAAACCTTGCTCATATAACTTTTGAGCAACTTGCATAGTTTCTCTAGAGCTCAACCCTAATTTACGATTGGCTTCCTGTTGTAAAGTCGAAGTAATAAATGGAGCCGCAGGTTTTCTAAATGTTGGTTTTTCCTCAACATCACTAACAATCCACTGACCAGACAAGGCTTCATTCGCAATTTTTTTCGACAAGTCTTCATTTAATAGCAAGACATCTTTACCATCCAACAATTGCCCTGTCAGACCATCAAAGTCTTTACCCGTCGCGACTCGCTTACCTTTGAACTGTTGAATTTTAGACTCAAACTCAACGCCATCTTTTCCAAGATGGGCCAGAACTCCCCAGTAAGCAGACTTTTTAAAACGAACTCTTTGCAATTCTTTTTCTACAATCAAACGAACTGCGACAGATTGAACTCGACCTGCTGATAATCCGTATGCAACTTTTTTCCAAAGTAACGGAGAAATAGTATAACCAACTAAACGATCTAAAATACGACGAGCTTCTTGAGCCCTGACTAAGTTAAAATCGATCTCTCTTGTATCTCTAAGCGCCTTTTGAATAGCATCTTTAGTGATCTCATGAAAAACCATGCGCTTTGTTGGCACCTTAGGATTTAAAACTTCCAACAAGTGCCAGCTAATTGACTCTCCTTCTCTATCTTCATCGGTCGCGAGATAAAGCTCTGAGGCATTGCTAAGTTTATCTTTTAAATTTTTGACGACTTTCAACTTATCTTTAGGAATACAATATAGAGGCTCAAAATTTTTATCTGTATTAACACCAAGTTGAGCCCATTTTTCTTTTTTTACTTTTTCAGGAATATCTTTAGCCGACTGAGGAAGGTCGCGAATGTGTCCGAAACAAGACTCTACAACATAGTCTTTACCCAAAAATTTGCGAATCGTTTTAGCCTTGGTTGGGGACTCAACGATTACTAACTTTATGCCGTCTGATTGTTCCGTTCTTTTTGCCATCGTCATTCCTTTGCCGAAAAAGTGAGTAACTCTTTCACGTAGCAGACCTATATATATAGACAAAACATGAAGGTGATTTCTTCACTTCGCAAGTCTAATTTTTGACAAACCATATCAACTTAGGACAACAGACCAAAAAATGTTATACTAGATCTATGAAAAACCTAGACTCCTTCAACAGTAAAATTAAATATCTCCTGACCGACATTGACGACACCTTGACTGAAGAAGGTCAATTACACGCCGATGCATACTCCGCACTTTGGGATCTAAAATCTGCAGGAATAAAAATTATTCCTATAACAGGCCGCCCAGCAGGTTGGTGTGAAATGATAGCACGCATGTGGCCCGTTGATGGAATTGTTGGAGAGAATGGTGGATTTTACTTTCGCTACCATGACAAAAGCATGAAACGCGAATTCGTTTTTAACGAACAGATACGCCAAGAAAACAGAAAAAAACTAAATGTTATAGAACAAGAAATACTAACAAGTGTCCCTGGCAGTGCTATAGCCAGTGATCAGTTCTGTCGACTGATGGATCTCGCTGTTGATTTTTGCGAAGATATCCCTGCTCTTGAGGAAAAAGATATCGAAAAAATTGTATCCATCTTCGAAAAACACGGAGCCCAAGCTAAAGTAAGCTCTATTCATGTAAATGGTTGGTTCGGAAAATACGACAAACTAACTATGGCTCTTCATTTTTTACAAAAAGAATATGGAGTTTCAGCAGAGGAAGCTAAAAAAGTTTGCGCTTTTAGTGGCGACTCTCCAAATGACGAGCCCATGTTTTCTTATTTCCCTCACAGCTTCGCTGTTGCAAATATTCAAAACTTTATCTCTAAAATAAAAAACCCGCCGACTTACGTAAGTAAAGCGACGGGCGGTAAAGGTTTTGCACAAATTAGCGAAGCTATCTTAAAACAACTTCGGTAATTCCACAGATCCTTCTTTTGCAAAGGGGACCGAGAGTATTGAAAACTTCGCGTCTCCTTGAACTTTATACTTTAACTGTCCTGCCGATAAAATCTCACTAATATTGGCAAATAAATCTTTATACTTGATAGGCAGCGGAACTTCGACACCCTTGATTTGCTTTGCTGGTATACTGATTTCTCGATCTGTTTTTGCCGTTGTTAAATGTTTGCCACCAACATAAACGGTATAACCAATTTCTTTCACTGCAATTTCTTTATCATTCGGATTTTCTACATCAAAAACCAAAACAATAGTTGCCCCTGACAAATTAGCATCTTTGACATATACATTGTTTAATTCAACTTCAGGCTTCTGACTATATCCCATCCACGAAGCACATCCGACGAAAAACGATGACATAATAATTGTAAAAGTTAATCCCATTTTTTTCATTATCTCGCTCCAGCAAAACTTAATTCAGACACAAGAACATCAGGACAAATTTTAGAGCTGCCACCCTTATTATATTGGTTCCCAACATCTATAACCTTACCCAATAGTTCAATGATATTTCCCGAAACCACAAAACTATCTACTGGTCCTACTAACTGACCTTTGCGATACAAGAACCCTTCAGCGGGCATCGAAAAATCACCTGTCGCCTGCTTAAAACCTGCATGTAATCCACCTGTAAAATGAGTCAAATGCACAACCTCGTCATAGCTGGATAATAATTCCTCTAAAGATTTAGCCCCTTTACCTACAACTAAATTTGATGCGGAAATATCCATCTGACTCGCTGGGGATCTTGCCGCATGAGCCGTATGAGGTAAATTCATTTTACGTGAATACTCAAAGTTCGTTAAAAAATTCTTAAAAGTCCCTTTTTCAAAAAGAGAAATTTTTTGAGAAGGCGCACCTTCATCATCAAAAGGACGTACATCCGTACCTAAGGACTCAAAAGGATCATCAATTAAAGTAAATGCATCAGAACCAATTTTTTGCCCCAACTTACCTTGCAACAAAGACTTTCCTTCATACAGATCTTTAGCTGAAAAGTAAGACTCTAACATACTCAACATCGTTGCAAATTCATCACGATCAATCACTACAGGATAAACACCTGTCTTTAAAGGCATCGCCCCCAACAAAGCTGTAGCTTTTTCAACACCTACATCAACAACTTTATCAATATCAATTTGCTCAGGAGTACGGGCAAAAAAGCCATCCCCGCCCATTTTAGAAATATCACCTTGCTTTGCCAACGCATACGCATGTCCATGGCAAAATGACTGTTCAAAAGTATGATCAACACCCTTAGAATTTAAAACTCTCTTGAAGCTTTTTACTTCTCCAAATGAATTATAGGGTACGGCGGTAATTCTAGAATCTTTTTTAAAAAACTGTTCAACCATATCCGCGGCCATCTTCATTTTTTCTTCCAAAGACCCTGGAAATACTCCATTAACCCCAGTCATTGCTTTCACATTCTGCGGAGTCATAAGCTGAATACTCTCAGTATCCCCATCCTCTAACATCAAGGCATTTTCATAAGCGGCCTGAAAAGTTCTTAGCAAAGATTCTTCAGACAGATTTTCAGTATACGCATAACCTTGCTTACCATCTTTAATAACTCTGAATCCTGCCATTTGAGTTTGAGAATTTTTAAAGGAATCAACTTTACCTTTTTGGAATCCAAAAGAAAGACTTTCTCCGCCTGTTAATAACAATTCAACATCCGCCTGAAGACTCTGTGCTTTATTAACAATTTGATCGAACTTCTGTTTAATTAAATCCATTATTTAGCTCTCCCGCCGACCATAAGACTAGAAACTAAAATTTGTGGCTGACCAACAGCCGCCGGTATAGATCCACTGACAGATCCACACATGCCTCGAGCTAATTTTATATCATCAGATACTTTCGTAATTTTACCCAAGGTATCGATACCCCGACCGATCAAACAAGCTCCCTTAACTGGCTCTTCAATACGTCCATTACGAATAATATAAGCTTCTCTAACTTGAAAATTAAAATCTCCCGTCCCCGGAGAAACGGATCCACCGCCCAATCGTTTCGCATATAAACCGTAGTCTACATCACGAATCATATCTTCAAACTTATCCTTACCCGCGGCAATATAAGTATTTCTCATTCGAGAAGCAGGAGCATATTTATAAGATTGCTTCCTACCGCTTCCAGTTATTTCGTAACCAGTCTGCAAAGAGCCCATTTCATCAACGATATATGATTTCAAAATACCATTTTCAATCAAAGTTGTTTTTTTAGTTTTATTGCCTTCATCATCGATATTCAATGATCCCCAACCATTACTAATTGTACCATCATCAATAGCAGTTACACTTTCATGCGCAATTTTCTCACCTAATTTTCCGGTAAAAACAGAAGCATTTTTTGCGACACTCGTTGTTTCAAGACCATGTCCACAAGCCTCATGGAAAATGACTCCTCCAAATGCATTATCAATAACAACCGGCATTTCTCCTGCCGGAGCATATTCCGCCTTCGCCAACATCAAAGCTCTATCAGTAGCTTCTTCCGCCATCTTTCTTAAATCAATTTGGTCATAGATTTCAGAAGTACCCATATGTCCTTCATCATCTCCTGCGCTTTCACGAACGCCATCCAACTCTACAAAATTTTCAAACCGCAGACGAGAATAGGCCCTTTCATCATAGGCCATTAATCCCTTAGAATTTGCAATTTGAACTCTTTGAAATTTTTCATTCAAACCAGCTTCAACCTGAGTCACCGACTTACTACGAGCCCGAGAGTATTGATCCAGAGAATTCAACCACTTAAATTTCTTATCTCGGTTCATTTCCCAAGGTTTTTCACCATAAGTATGAATAGAATCAAACGGAACCTGCATCAAAGGTTGAGACTGCTTCGGTTGCCCATTTCCACGACTTTTAGCTGCATTTAATGCAGCCTTCACTAAACCGTCTTCGGATAAATCATTTGTCGTTACGTAGACAACCTCAAATCCAAAAAACAATCGGATACCTGCTCCATACAATTGACCAACAATAGCCTCATGAGGTTTTGAATTAATTAAAGACAACTGAGAAGAATAAGTATCTTCTACAAAAATATCTGCGAAATCAGCTCCCGTACTTAAGGCTGCATCCAAAGCTTTCTTTAATATAGACGGCTGTACAATCATATAGACTCCTTCTATTTGCCCTATTGACGATAGCCTACAATATTCTTCTCCAAAAGAACTTTCATCACACAGCTTGATATCACTACGTTAGGTACTAAATTATAAAACTGTTCATATTTTTTTCAATTGGAACACTTTGTGAAAGATGAACTATCAGAGCCCTGTAGGAGGGACCTATGAACAAAAATATGACCGTTTTAGAACAAAAAATGCCGAAAAAGAGCACCTATGCTCTCCAAATTTTGTCACTGATCGCCTTAATTGTGATCTTACTTGGAAACTTTAGTTCTCCAATGCCTAGATCCATTAGCGAAACAGAAATTAACCCCAAAGCAGATATCAAATCTCTGCAAGGGATTAATAACTCAAACTTTACTTTAAATATTTAAGTACAACCTTAACTGTCCGTTTATTGAGAACATTGGTTTATGAAAACTTCTAAATATGTATTGCCTTTGGTCATGGTTATTAGCCCTCTATGGATTAACAATGCACAAGCATTATCCTCCACAGAGACCTCTCTCCTACACGAAATTCGCAACAAGACTATTCAGCTTGTGGAAAAACAAAAACAAGAGGCCACAAAACTTCAAGTTTGCTTCAGCAAACAAACCAGTTGCGACCCAACTATCAAAAAAAATCTAAACACGCTCAGACGTACGATTACCTACAAAAATGAAGAATATAGAATTCTAACAGCTCTTTCTTCAAAATCATTCTTCTTAACTGAAAAAGATTTAGTATATCCCCCTTCCAGTGCCAAACTGAATATCACCACTCCTCCGATCTTTTTAAATAAAGTAGGTAGAAGCCCACGCATCAGCGAATTCGAAGTAGTTAACCATATTGGTAGAGCCGACGCCAAAACACTTACTGCCGAATCAGAACAATTTTATTCTCGTCTACCAATGAGAGGAAACTACGATCCAACTGGAGAACGAATCAAGCTTCATAAAAAAGAAGCTGGTGAGTTCTATAAAATTCAATCTATTATTGCGGTACAAAGTGTACCGTTCATAGTTTATTTAAAAAATGATGCTCCTACCGATAATGACATTGCGACGGCTTTAAACTCTTACATTCAAAAAAATAACGAAGTCCTTGCCGACCTAAAAGACTTAAAAGAAAATCCTTTGGAAACTTTTTTGATTTACGAACCAGTCGTAAAATCGATTATTAAATCTTCCAAGGAAAAACAACGCTTAGTTCAGCAAATGTTGCACGATCAAAAACATCAAGTGGGTATTAAGGCTTGGCTAGAAAGAAACTCCATGAGCTTAAAATTCGCTGCATTCACAACTTGTTCTTTTGTAGGAGCTGTCGTGCAATCATGGCCCCTATCTGTCAGTTGCGGCAGCGCTATGATATACTTAACCAGTAAACAACTCTACACGGACTACCTTAAAATGCAGGATAGCTTTGCCTTATGGCTATCAGGAGCCCAATCTTATCAACAACTACGCACAGCTGAAGCTAGAACACTCTACTCCTCACTAGCTCTTTTCTTTGCTGGGCAAGGTATCTACTCTACGATTGCGAGAATTGAATCAGGCCTTATCTCAACGCTCAATGAACTACCACATGCAATTGCAACTCGCTTCACCAGCTTAACTGCCTTAAGAGAAGGTGGTGCTCGTTTCGCAGCAACTCAAGCAAACTTCAAAAGTAAAGACTTGGGAGCCAGTATTTTCGCAGAAACAGCTGCCGAAGACGTTGACCCAACAAAGCTATCCTCAAGACGTGAACGAATTTTCTCTTATCGCGATTTATTAAAACTTAGAGCAGAAATGCTCCGTCAATAATCATCTAATTTAGAAATAAAAAAGGGGCTTTAAGGCCCCTTTTTTATTTAATGTACATTTACAAATTTAAATTATTTCTTTGAATTCACATTCATCAATGCAGCAAACGGATTATTAAATGGATTTGCTGGCTTCGCAACAGGAGCACCTGGTCTTGGACCATTCCCCTGAGGACGAGGACCACGATCACCTTGTGGGCGATTGCCTCCAGGTCTTACCGGCCCATCTGCACGACGCTCACGAGGAGCTGTTGCTTCAGGGGCATCATCCATTTTCATAGTTAGTGAAATTTGATTCTTAACTACGTCTACTTTCATGACCTTCACAGTTACCTGATCACCAGGGTTCACGACCTTACGTGGATCATCAACAAATTTATGAGAAAGTGCAGAAATATGAACTAAACCATCTTGATGAACACCAATATCTACGAATGCACCGAAATTAGTAACGTTCGTAACAATACCTGGACAGATCATACCTTCTTTAAGGTCTTTCACTTCCATAATATCATCACGATATTGGAATACTTTAAACGGATCACGAGGATCACGCCCTGGTTTTTCAAGCTCTTTCACGATATCATCAAAAGTAAACTCACCAACTAACTGAGCCCATTTAGTTCTATGAGCCACAAGCTTTTTAGCGCCTTCACCGATAATTTCAGATAAAGAAGCTCCAATATCCTTCGCCATATCAGTCACTGCTTGATAGCGCTCAGGATGAATACCTGTATTATCAAGAACTTGCTTACTAGCAGGAATACGTAAAAAACCAGCTGCCTGCTCAAATACTTTTGCAGAAAACTTAGGAACTTTTAAAAGCTCAGAACGATCATTGAACAAAGCTTTTTTACGAGCCTCAACAATCCCCTTCGCCAAAGCAGGACCGATCCCAGCAACATGCGATAAAAGATTTGCAGAAGCCGTATTAACGTCAACACCTACATTATTCACACAAGACTCAACAACAGCAGAAAGCGATTTCTTAAGTTGAGTTTGATTAACGTCATGTTGATACTGACCAACACCGATAGATTTTGGATCAACTTTCACAAGTTCAGCCAAAGGATCCTGCAAACGACGAGCAATAGAAATCGCCCCCTTCACCGTAACATCAAGATCTGGGAACTCTTCGCGAGCCACTTCAGAGGCTGAATAAACAGAAGCTCCTGATTCAGAAACCATCACAACAGGAATATTTTTTCCAAGATCTTTCAAAACCTTTTTCAAAAATGCTTCTGTCTCACGACCTGCAGTTCCATTACCAACAGCGATAGCTTCGATTTGAATTTGATTTAAAACTTCACCAAAAAGTGCTTTTGCTTTTCTATCAGCATCATCACCAAGTGTATAAAGAACCGTATGAGAAATAAAGGCACCTGATTTATCAATCAAAGCAACCTTACAGCCAGTTCTCAAGCCTGGGTCAACCCCAAGTACACACTTAGATCCAAATGGTGAACCTAAAAGAAGTTTACGCACATTTTCTGCGAATACTAAAATAGCATCCGTATCTGCCTTTTCTTTTAATTGTCTATGCACTTCATTCACAACGGAAGGCAACACATAAACATTCAAAGCCAAACGAGCTGATTGCTTTAAGTAATCACCGATTGCATTGTCTGGAGTTGTAGTTGAAAACTTCTCATACATGGCAAGATTAGCTTCATCGTCCGCTTTTACATCCACAGACAATTCTTCTTCTTGCCATCCACGTCTCATCGCTAGATAACGATGATTATTTTTGGCATCCAAAAGATTTTTTACAGGCTCTTCAAACTCTTTATACATTTCATACTTAGAATTTGCTTTATAGCCTTTAGCTGCCTTAGAAACTACACGACCCTTATCATTATAGTTCGTCGCAACTGCTGCACGAAGATCAGCATCATTGGCAATTTTTTCAACGATAATATCTTGAGCACCCTTAAGAGCTTCTTCGTATGTATTAATTTTTGCAGTAGGATTAAGAAAGTTTTTTGCTTTCATTTCCATAGTTTGATCGTCTTTAATCAAACCATGACCCATTTCCCAGATCCAGTTAGCCAAAGGCTCCAAACCAGCTTCGCGTGCAATGGTAGCTTTGGTTTTTTTCTTTTTCTTGAATGGTTTGTAAATTTCTTCAAGCTCACCCAGATCCCAAGACATATCAATACGCTTAGTAATCTCAGCTGTTAGATTTCCTTGCTCTCCGATTTCTTTAAGCAAGAAAGCTTTACGCTTTACAATTTCGTTAAAAGTCTCGTGACCCTCAATAACTGCACGAATTTGAACTTCGTCCAAATTCCCAGTTTTT